>DASXTY010000291.1:0-2071 GCA_036505155.1 Polyangiaceae bacterium
GCTCATGTCGAGAATGGAAGAAGTGGAAGTGATTCCGCTGGTCGGCACGCCGTCGCTCATCAAGATGACGCGATTTTGACGGGTGGTGTCGTAGTGTGCCTGGATCTCGCGGTACCCAGTTTCGAGGCCCGCAGCGAGATTGGTACCGCCGCCGGCCGCTAGAGCCAGGCTGGCGTTGCGCAGCTCGACGCGGTGACCCGAAAGGGGCTGCAAGGGCGCAACCGTCGTCGCCGTATCGCTGTATTTGATGAGCGCCAGTTGATCGATGTCCTGCATGCCGTCGATCAGCAGTCCGAGCCCGTCGCGCACGAATTGAATTTTCTCACCTGCCATGGAGCCCGAAACGTCGACCACGACTGCCAGAGAAAGCGGCGGGCGGGCCCCCGGATTTGCTTCCAGGGGCGAATTCAGCCCGAGCTCGAGCATGGTGCAATTTCCTCCGTTGAGCAGATTGCCCATTACCCCGAGCATCTGTTGCAAACAAATGCGCTCACCGCAGGTCGGAGGTGGCAACGCGTTGAAGTGCTCGGCAAAGAAACCGGCCGCATCCAGCGCGTTGGGGGGAGGAACCCGTCCGGCATTGACCTCGGATCGAAAAAACCCGAAGTCCTGCGAGCCGCTGAAATCGATGTTGCTGCCCTGCGCGGTGTTGCTCGACTGCGTCGGAGTCGGGGTCGGCTGGGTTGGGTTATTGTATTGAGTGGGTCCCGAACTGTACACGCTCCCATTTTCGACGGAGCTTGCGCAGCCCCCTACGACGAGAGCGATTCCGAATAGGCCTAATTCTGCTTTCATGGTGTCCTCCTGGACGCGCAAAACCAGCGCTAAGAAGTAAGTGTTTCGGTGCCGCGGTGTGCGCCACGCCGTCAATATGGGGCAGGCGGAACCGGCTGACCAGTACAGATCAGAACATTTCGTGGGTCAGAATCGTGCCTTTATGTACGATTCTGATAGGCCGCGTTCTCTACACCCCGTTTGATCCGAGCCGAAATCAAGATGGCCAAAACCTGGAAAAGTCTCAAAGAGGCGCAGCTGTCGCCCGCAGGGCAGGCGCGTGTGCGCAAGCGAGTCGAGCACGACGTGGACGCGTTGACCTTGCGCGCCATGCGACGGGGATTTGAGCTGACCCAAGCGGAGGTGGGTAAGTCCGCGCAAATGACGCAATCCGAGCTGTCGCGCCTTGAGAGCCGCAGCGATCACCTGACTTCCACGTTGCGCCGGTACGTCGAAGCCCTGGGCGGTACGCTCGAAGTCAACGCCGTGTTTGGAAAGCGCCGAGTGAAGATCACCGACGCCTGAGCTGGTTTGGCGATTGGAGGGCGGTACTTCTCACAGTGTGCTAACGTCTGCGCCCCTGGCGGTGACTCGAGCGTGGAACTATTCGGTGCGCGGCTTTTTGGGCGCACTCTGTTGTGCCGCCCTGGCGACGCTGGCGTGCATCATGCCGCCGCCGCAATCGCAACCGCCGCCGTCACGACCACGATGGATACACAAGGTGGCTCATGGAGGCACGCCCAGCACCAACGTGGATCAAGTCGCTCTGAGGATCCTGCTCGACCCGAAAAAAATCGCGCTCGACGACCGCGAGGTCGCGACCGCGCCGCGGGGCGTAGTCCAAAGAATCGACCCTCTTCTCGAAGCATTGAAGCCGGGCAGTCAGAAGGCACATGGCTCGCTCTACTCGCTCGCGGTGGCGGACGGCGTGGACGGAGCCCAAATGAAAAGCACACTGTTCACGGCGGCGGTTTCCGGATGGCCGGTTGCGCAGCTCGACGTCGAGGGCCCACTTTTCGTGGAATCCCGAGTACCTCGCCTCCCCGATGAATCCAGCGAGACGGACTCTATCGTTGGATCTCTGCTTTTCATCGTTCGGCGTGATCGGGTGGACGTTTGGAGTAACAAGAGCCGTCCCCCGGACCCGGCGACAGGAAAGGTTTCGGGAAAGGACGATGCGAGCCAGCAGATTCCGAGCCCGTCGCAGTCGGAGCCTCTGAAGTCACCGCGAAAAATAGGAACCTTCCGGCCAAACCAGTTTCAAAACGGCTTGGGCTCTCTTCTAGCTGCCGAATGC
>DASXTY010000292.1:0-6123 GCA_036505155.1 Polyangiaceae bacterium
CATTGAGGCGATTGCGCGATTCAGAACGCCCCGACTTTCTGGGCGATCCATGGACAGCACACCGGATCCGCGGACCATGCCGGCGAACCCCGAGCGCCGAGCTGCCGCCTCGAGCTCCGCGTCGGTATAAGTGCGATCTGCATAAGCTTCTTGGAGCACCCAACCCGCGGCGTTTGCCAGCGTTCCGTCGGGATTAGCAACATCGCCGCGCTGCCGCAGCTCCTTTTCCACCACCTCGGCGGCTTCTGCCGCGTCCTTTCCGCCGCGGACGCCGTCCGGAGCGAGCTTGGTCGAATACGACGCGGCCGGTGGCGAAGGCTCAGCTACTGTACCCTCATAAGTCCGCACCGAGGCGCTCCGTACCGGGGCGCTACATGCCATCGCGAATAGAGCCGTGAGCACCCAGCGTGACCTGAAATCCGGGATCAGAGGCGACACCGAAATCGATTCCGCCTCCACACTAAAACGCGTCGTAGCCGGTAAGCGCTTTACCCAGCACCAGCGTGTGGATCTCGTGGGTGCCCTCGTACGTGTATACGCTTTCCAGGTTGAGCATGTGTCGGATCACGGGATATTCGAGCAAGATGCCGTTTGCGCCCAGGATAGCCCGACAGCGGCGCGCCACATCCAGCGCCTTGGCGACATTGTTTCGCTTGCACAGGGAAACCTGCGGAGGCCGGAGCTCGCCGCGGCGATCTTTGAGTCGCGCGAAGTGGTAAACCATGAGCTCGGCGGCAATGATCTCGGTGGCGGCGTCGGCGAAAGCCACCTGGACCAGCTGTTTTTGGGCGATGGGAGCCTGGAACTGGACCCGGTTTTTCGCGTAATTGAGGGTCGCATCGAAGCAGGCCTTGGCAGCTCCCACCGCTCCCCAGGCGATCCCGAAACGCGCCTGATCCAGGCAGCGTAGCGGCGCTGCCAAACCACGCTTACCAGCGAGCACGTTGGAGGCCGGCACCCGGCAGTCCTCCAGCACGATCTCCCCTGTCTCACTGGAGCGCAAGCTCATTTTGCCGTGGACACGCGGCGTCTCGAATCCGCGCGCGCCGCGCTCGACCAAAAATCCCGTAATGGATTCGGGACCGCCGTCCTCAACCTTCGCCCACACCACCGCAAGGTCGCAAATCGGCGAATTGGTGATCCACGTCTTGCTCCCGTTCAGCACGAACTCGTTTCCGTCCCGACGAGCGCGAGTCTTCATGGACGCCGGGTCGGATCCGCTATCCGGCTCCGTCAGCCCGAAGCAGCCAATCTTTTTGCCTTTCGCCATTTCGGGAAGGTACTTGCGCCGCTGTTCCTCGCTGCCGAATGCGTGGATGGCGTACATGGTCAGCGAGCCCTGCACGCTCACGAAGCTCCGAAGCCCGCTATCGCCATATTCGAGCTCTTGTAACAGGAGCCCATACTGCACCGAGTTCATGCCGGCGCACCCGTAGTCGGAAATGCCAGCGCCCAAAAGCCCAAGGTCAGCAATTTCTTGCACCAGGTCTAACGGAAACCGCTCGTTTTGGTAGAGCTCAGCCGCTCTCGGCAAATAGCGCTCTCGGACGAAGCGCCGGACGTTATCGCGAACCAGCCGCTCTTCCGGGCTGAGCAGTCCGTCGATATCGCTCAGCGCGCCGAGCGTCAGCGTTTCCATGGCCTCTTTCCAGGGTGTTTCAGTTCCAGCCGCAGTTCTAGAGACGCTGCAGCTCGAGGGTCGAGCTCTGATAGTCGTTGGACCGCCCGTTCGGCTTCGTCCACCGAACCTCGCCGGCTTGCGCCGATCGCGACCGCGGCCAACGCGTCGAGCGAGTCGGGAGCCGACTCCAGCGCTTTCTTCCCGAGTTGCACCGCGCGCTCCGCCTTCCCGGACAGCGCTTCAACGCAGGCGCACAACGCATCGACGGATGCGGGTGTCATGCTGAGGGTCTCTCGGATGGGCAGCAGCTTGCGGGCACGCTCCAGAAGCGTCGCGTCCTGCGTTTGCCAGGCCCTGCGCACGAGCGCCCAAAGCAGCGCGTGCTCTGCAGCCGGGCAGCTCGGGTCGTCTTCGCAGGCGCGTTCCGCCTGCTCGAGAGCGCGCACCAGCTCACCCAGCTCGACCATCAAACGCGCGCAGCCAGCGCGCACTTCGGGCTCGAGCAACGGGGCTCCTGCAAGGCGGGACACCACGCTCCGCGCTTCGTCGCGGCGGCCGGCTCCGAGCAGGGCGCGCCCGCGAAGCAGCAAAAGCGGGGGCGTGGTATTGGACTTCAGGCTATCCAGCGCGCCGAGCGCCTGCTCGAAGTGCCCTTGGCCGAGTAGCGCCGTCACTTTGAAAAGATTCGTTGCTGCTTCCGGGTCGACCGACGGAGGGCGCGCCGAACGCACGCGAGGCTCCGCGGAAGGACGACGGGGAGGCGGCTTATCGGTTTGCGGATGACGCGGAAAGCTCACCAGATCCGCCGCTCGAGAAGTAGGTGCCGGATCGGACGGCTCTTCCCTGGGAACGATGACGGGTTTATCTACCTTGTCCTGTCGAGCTGCCCATGGTTCTCGTACCGTGGAAGGTTCGGGTTCCGGAACATAGCTCGGCCTGGGATCGGGCGGAGGAGTGAACACCGGCAGCGCCGGGGGCCGCGGAATCATAGGACTGGTGTCGGAGAATCGGGGTCCGTTTGGTGGCTCCAATGGTTCCGAGTTGGAAATCTCGATGGAGGGTGTGGTGGCGTGTCTCAAGACGGATTCCACATCGCTCGGTACGGGGTTCGGGCGACTTTCAGGCTCTAGCTGCGCCG
The DNA here is from genome assembly GCA_036505155.1 of Polyangiaceae bacterium. GTDB lineage: Bacteria > Myxococcota_A > Polyangia > Polyangiales > Polyangiaceae > DASXTY01. Next base: position 2,760 of record DASXTY010000292.1, read on the forward strand.
CCTCCAACGTGCCCTCGCGCGCAGCCCGCAGCAGCGCCTTGGCTTCGGGAAAGTCCGGGACTTCGCTGATCAAGAGCTGCATTCGCTCCGCGACGTCCGGGGGCTGAAGTCGCCCTCGTAGAAATAAGACGCGGGTGCTTAAGTACCCGATCGCCGCCTGCGAAGATGGGTCGTCACCGAGCGCGCTCAGCAACCTTCTCGCCTCGGGCAGGTCTCCTGCTTCTAGATGCTCGTAGACCGCGCGTGCGCGCGGTTCGTCGAGCGGGCTCCTCGTCACCCAACAATGTTTGCCAGGATTTACCGCACTTCGCCAGTATTCCATTCCTCCGGGCACCGTTTAGGGGGGGACGGCGCCGGCATCACGGCTGACGGCTGACGGCTAACGGCTATGGGCGGCGCCCAGCAGCACGCCACGCTGAGCCAAGTCGGAGAGCACGCTCGCCAGCCCCGTGAGCACTGCTTCGCTCAGCGCGATCCCATTTTCGCCGCATGCCTCGACCGCGGCTTGCCGCAATGTGATGCGTCCGTGAAGCAGTCGCTCCAGAATCGATGCGGCCAATGTGGTCAATTCGAGGTTATGCACGTGGTGTTTGGAATCTCGGTAGGCTAATAGCGCCGTCGGGCGAGCCGCCGGTGCCTCGCGGTCGCCTGGGCTGATCGGGAGCTCGTGCACCGCGTACGGGTAGCGTACGACCCGCGCCGCAGCGATGAATCGGAGTGGTAAATCGAGCTCGAGCGGCCCTGCCTCGCCGACATCCGCGCTCACTTCCATGGCAGCCATTTCGACCTGTAGCTCTTCGTGGCGTCCGAGCCAGATCGAATAGTCGGCCACGCGCTCATCGGCCTTCCAGAGGGGCTCGCAAAAATCCAGAAACTCCCCGGTTACGTCGCGCAGGTAATGGGTCCGGGGACCGCGCTCGGCGAGAAACCTGTCGAAATATTCATCGAATACCGGTCCCAGGTGGTTGATGGTGCGTTCGATCGCGAGCTCCATCGTCTCGCGCAGCCTGGACCGAACCAAGCGACGATAAACCAGTAGGCCCTCCAGGCCTTGCTCGCGGATTGCGCGGGAATCCTCTTCGCTCACTCGGTGACGGGAGAGCCAAGCGTCCAGCGTGCGCGGATTGTGCACCTCGAGCTCGGCGCCCAGGACCAGCTCTAAAATGGCGCTTTCAAGCGGATTGTGCACGGCGCTCCTGCCAGCGAGCGACGGACTCGGTGTAAGCGCTTTCTAGTTTTGCCACCTCTTTCAAGAGCTCGGCCAAAGCGGGAATGTCGTGGTCGCGCTCCAGCACGACGGGCAAGGGGCCGGTGCGTTCGAGCGTGAAACGGAGGAGCTCGAGCACCGCATCCGGAACGGCTGCGCCGTGCGTATCGATGATGAACCCCTCGGGGGAGCGCGTGTGTCCTGCCACGTGAACTTGCACCACGCGCTCCAGGGGAAGTTGCTCGAGCATCTCCCGGGCGTCAAATCCGTGATTTTGCGCGTTCACGTAGACATTGTTCACGTCCAATAGAAGCGCACAGCCGCTTCGTTCCGCGATGGCGGTGATGAATTCCGCTTCGGTCATTTCGCGACGCCCCGGATGGGCGTAAAAAGTGATATTTTCCACCGCCATAGGCAGGCCCAGGAAGTCCTCTGCGGCGCGGACGCGGTCGGCAATGCGCAGCACATTCTCTCGGCTGAACTTCAACGGCAAAAGCTCGTGCAACACCCGCCCACCCGCGGCAGTGAAGCACAAATGATCGGAATGCCAAGGCGAATGCAGCCACTGCGTTTCGACTCGCAGCATTTCTAAATAACCTGAGTCGGGAGGCTCCTCCGCGCCGAGCGACAGCGTCAGGCCATGCGTAATGATGGGACAGCGCTCGAGCAATGTTTCCAATGCCGCGCGGTAATACCCACCTCTGCGCATGTAGTTTTCCGGGGATACCTCGAAAAAAGGCACCCCGGGCTCAGGACCTGCCAGCACTTCGTCGAGAAATTCCCAGCGCAGCCCGAGGCCGACGCCGGCGAGCCTCGGGTCAGCTACAAGACCCCGCACCACAGCCCCCCGACGCTGCCTTCTTCTTTTTCTTGGTTTCGCCGGTGGTGGCCGGAGCTGCCTTCGCCCCCGCGTCTTGGCCTGATTTGGCTTCGGAGGTTCCGGGGGAGCTTGCAGCCGAACCCGCGTCCGCCTGTTCAGCGCTTTTGTCCACTTGAACCGGAGCGGGCTCTGCGGGCACCTCCTTTGCGCCCACCGGGTTTTCCGGAGGAGGCGCACCGGAACCGCCGCAGGCGCTGGTGCCGAAAGTACCGAGTGCCGCCAGCACCGCCAAGATTTCTTGGAAAGACAACTTGTGGGACAGGGTTGGATTCATCGGGCGCTCCCAAAGCCTTTTTCTGGCAATTTCTGGTCCGAATCTTTTAGCACAAGGCGTACGTCGGGTGCATGCCGTCGGTTTCACGGCTCTAAAAGAAGCTCGACCGAGACCAGAACCGGCCTGCCGAGGTCGCGCGAAAGAGCACTGAGCATGGACGCGAGCAGCACTCCGGCCGGGTCGCGCGGCAAAATCTGGTGCTGTTTCAGAAAAACCGAGAACGGATGGCGGGTCGAAAGAACGATCTGGCTCGGCGTAGCGCCGGGAGTCGCCGGCACCGGATAGCGGAACTCCGCGCGTAGCGGCACGCTTTGTTCCACTACCACGCTGTGAAGCAAGAAAGCTCCAGTGGCCTCGAACGCAACGAAACGCGCTTCGCCTTCACCAGCGGTCCGCTGTCCGCGGCGCGTGTCTGCCGGTTCCCGGTTGCGGATCAGGCGAGCCAAGTGCGGGGCTTCCGCGCTCGGATGGCCGATCTCGAGCAGGCTGAAGGTGGTCCAGCGCTGCCGTTCACGTTCTGGGTCCAGCCGACCGCGGCCTAAGTCTAACCAGTCCAGAGCTCGGGTTCTGTCCTCTTCGGTGTGCGAAGCGTTTTTCTGGCCGTCGATCTCCAACGAAGCGAGGTCGAATTTCACTTTGCCGCGGCTTTGCGAGAGGTGCATCAAGTCGACTTCGAAAACGCCCTTGGCCCCATGTAGCTTGCCGCTCAGCTTTTGACCGTCGATGGTGAGCTCGAATGCGGCATAACTGGAGGAAGAAATGCGGTAGCGCATGACGATGTCATGGGCTTCGTGCGAGCTCTGCCTGGAGGTGGCAGGCCATGGTACGGTTCGAACCAATGACGGAGCTGGTTTGCTTTTGGAGCAAGCTACAAGCAGCGCAGCTAAGAGCGCCGCCGGAACGAGCCCAAGCCACAGGGAATTTTGCGCCACGGAGGCAAAGGGGGAGGGGAGAGCGAAAATGTCAAATTTTCAGCCGCTTTCGGAACACGGTCCACCACAGA
>DASXTY010000293.1:0-5429 GCA_036505155.1 Polyangiaceae bacterium
TGCGCGCCGCGGACAGGCGGCGTGTGCACCAAGCGCTGGTAGCGCGCGGGCTCCGGCCGCTTCGTTTTCATTTCGAGTTCGATGGGGCGCGCATCGTCTCGAATTTGCTCCGCCGTTAGTGCGAATCATGGACTCAGAACACTAGTCCGCGGTGCTCGGCGCTCCGTCGGCAAGCGCGTCCGGCAGCTCGCTGACCCCGATGGCGCGCAGCCATTCAGGTGTCGGGGCGATCAACTTGCGTGCGCGAACGTCGAAGAGAGCGATCACCAGCACTGCCTCACAGCACAGTTCGCCGCTCTGGTTACTGATTTGCTGCATGAACTTGCCGATTTTCCCGGAGTACGATTCGGAGAACCGGACATTTTGGGCACTCAGGTACTATTACACTACTACCGTGACGCGGCGCGTTTGCGGAGCACAAGGTTAGGATTTCACGATCTGCCGGTAGACGGTCTTGGTCTCGGGCGCCGGATCTACGCCGAGCTCGTTGGCGAGTAGCTTGCGGCACCGCTCGTATGCCCAGAGTGCCTCGGCTCGGTTGCCACCCAGGGCGTGGGCCCGCATCAGCAACCGGTGTGCGCTTTTCTCGTTATGGCTCCAGCGCCACCCTTGGCTTGAACGAGCGGTACGTCCGCGAGTGGCTGGGCGGAATGGCCAGCGCAAGCTACCTCCGCTACGACTCCGGTTCGCGACGCTTCGCCTTACCCCACGAGCACCAGCCGGCACTGGCACAGGAAGGAGGCCCTATGTTCTTCGGGGGTGTACACCAGATGCTGCTCGGAGCAGGTCCATGAAGAAGATCATCAAGTGCGACTGCGGCTACATCGTCAAGGGAAACGACGACGACGAACTGGTTGCCAATGCGCAGCGGCATGCCAGCGAGGCTCACGGCGTTCAGCTGACCAGGGAACAGGCGCTGGCACTGGCCGAGCCGCAGCCGGGTTAAGCTCTCGGTGTCTCTCGAAGCTCCAAGTGGGGATGGTCGAGGTCCCAAGCGGGCCCGAAGTCGGCGAGAGTCGGCGCCGCCTTGTAACGACCATCGGCGCCGCGCTCCAGGCGTGCAGCCGCCACCGACACGTCGTGTGTGAAGAAGAGGTGTGTGTCGGTTCGGATGAAGTCGGCGAAAAACTCGGTCTTCTCGTCGATGAGACGCTCGGGAAAGCGGTCGTAGCCCATGGTGATGGGCAAATGCACCCACGCCGTCCCCGGCACTAAGTCGGCACAAAAGAACACGCGCCCGTGAGCGCCGATGACTTCGGCGTGCAGCATTCCGGGGGTGTGCCCGAAGCTTTCTCGGAAGCGATACCGGGGGCCCAAAAAAACATCCGCCTCCGCGGCATCGGCGACCACCCGGAGCCTGCCGCTTTCGCGAAGCAGAGTCGGAAGCTCGGGGATGAACGAGGCGCGATCCCTTGGGTGAGGATGCTCGGCCCGGTCCAGTGCAGTCGCCCCAACTAAAAACACAGCTCGGGGAAAGAGCAGCTGAGGCGGTTGACCATCCGCCCACTGTGCGAGCAGCCCACCGGCGTGATCGAAATGCAAATGGCTGAGCACGACCATATCGATGTCGCGGTCGCTCAGGCCCAGCCGATCGAGCGAGCGGAGCAGGACGTGCTCGGCTTCCAAAACGCCGTACCGCTCCCGCAGTTTCGGTTCGAAAAATGCCCCAATCCCGGTTTCGAAGAGAACGCGCCGATCCCCGTCCTCCACCAGCATCGCGCGGCACGCAAGCTCGATGCGACCCTGCTCATCGGGCGCACACCACCGGCTCCAAACGGCTCGGGGTGCATTGCCGAACATCGCGCCGCCGTCGAGGCGCTGGTGGTTTCCGGGCACGGCCTGAACACGGAGCATGCGGCTAGGATGTCACGGCCTTGAACATCGAGCCACGCAAGTGCGTGAACGGGCTCAGCCAATAGTTCCGATCATCTAGCTCGAGCCGTCAATCATCGTCGTGTTCGAATTCCTCGGCTTCTACGCTGAGAACTTGTCCGCTGGAGGACAGGTGCACCTCGTAAAGGGTCATGCCTTTCAGCACCTGCAGGCTGAAGTCGCAGGCGCTTTCAATTTCCGCCGTGGTTGCCTGGCCCCCGACAGCACCCTGGGCGATGCCGATTGCCTGACTCAACGAGAGCGGACAGGAAGCAAGCAGACCGGCGCCCGTGGTTTGCACGGCGAGAACCGCGCCGCTCTTGGAGTCGATGACCACTTCTTTTACCTGTCCATTGACCGAAACTGTGACCTGGTAAAAGGGCGTCGTCGTTTCGGCGTTGAGCTTCGCCTCCACCACCTGAGACCCGGGCACAGCCCCGGTCGCGATCCCCGTGGATTGGTCCAATGAATAGTTCGCGTTGTCCACAGCGGCTCGGAGACGATCGTTGCCGCTGACCTTCCCGCCGCAAGCAATCAGCAACGCCAGCGTTGCCAAGCCCATCGTTAGGAAAACCCTGCTCTGACTCAGCCAATGCCCAGTAGCCATAATCCGTGACCTCCATTCCCGCTCGGTTAGAAGTAACCGAAGGGCCATCCTATGAGGCTCGCGAGGTGCAGACCTCACCTGGGCAGTAGTGACATGTAGTGCAGTGCACCCCCCCCGGGCCCCGGCCAGAAAACTCAGGCAGGCACTCGCACGATCGAGGGGCCCTGGGCGATTTGAACCCTTGTGGTCTCGAGCCGTCCCGCGACGCTCGGATCCCGTACCGCCTCTTCGAAGGCGTCGAGGTGGCTCTCGGGCTTACGCTCCGATAGTGGGTTTCGCTCCTCACGGAGCTCGCTCGCTTCCGCCGCGTTGTCGTACGAAGCTCCGGCGAGAAGCCCTGCGAGACCTCCTCCGGCAGCGAAAAAGACGCCGAGCGAAGCTAGACCGATGGGGCCAGCGATGGCGAGCCCCGCCACCGCGCCGATTCCAGCTCCGATAGCAGCACCCGCGAGCGTATCCGTCACCATCCACGATGCGTCGGGCCCCTTGCCCGGCGGGACCACATTGGGCCGAATCCAGCCGCGGTCGCGAACCTGCCCTTCATCGACGCGGTGCAACCCAAATTGTTCATCGATCCTGGGCTGCGCCAAAAGTTGGTCCTCGGTCCACCGCACGTGGAGTGTGGAAGCGTCGTCGATGCTGACGGCGGTCCTGGGGATCAAGGTGCGTTGCGGGCCCTTGCCGACCAGGCGTTCTGAAAGGCGAACCAGAAACGCCACGGCGCGCCCGTCTTCGTCGAGCAAAGCCCCCTCGGACAGCCCAACGTATTCGCCCGGGGCGCTCGGTTCCTCGAGCAGCACTCGGGCTCGCAAAAGGGCGAGATCCTTCTCGGACCCGGCGCCGGTTTCGGTGGTCCTGACCAGTGTGAAGTTACGCATGGGATGTCTCCTGACGTTCTCTCTTCTGGGAGGAGATCTGCAGGAGACGTGCCGACGGAGCGCTACAGAATAGACACGCTGAAAAGTCCCCCGCGGCTGAATGCCACGAAAGGAAGCCGTGACGATTGATCCCACGCAGCGCATTTCCGCTACGCCAAATGTTGTCACCCGCTCGAGGTGAACACCTCTCGACTGAGCTCGACGACGGCAGTCTCGACCGCTTGGTCGCTCGATTTCGAAACACGCCAGCCGAGCTTCGAGAGCCGCGATGGGTCAAGACTCGACACCGGCACGTCGCCGGGCCAACCACGGTTTCCGCCCGTGTAACGTATTTTGGCGGCTGGGTTGGGCGAAGCGGCGATACAAAGCTCAGCGATGCGGCGCACACTGGTGGAGTCCGGGGGCGCGATGTTGAACACGTTGAGCGGAGCGCCGGCGCGATCGAGCGCGAATAACATCCCACCCACGCAGTCGCTCACGTGCACGTAGGGCTTGGACTGCTTGCCATCCCCCAGCACCTCGAGCTCGTCGGGGTTACGCTTGAGCTTTTTTAGAAAGTCGAGCGCGGCCCCGTGCGTTCCCCGCGGCCCGACGACGTTGCCGAATCGAAAAATCCAGGCGCGGAGCCCAAAGCATTCGACGAAGGCGCTCACCATGGCTTCGGAGGCGAGCTTGCTCGCGCCGTAAAGCGAAATCGGGAGGCTCCCGAGGCGATCCTCGCTGCAGAGCTCAGCGGTGTCGCCGTACACGGTTCCGGAAGAGGCAAACACCAGGCGCCCCACCCCGCCCCGGCGCGCTGCCTCAAGGACGTTCCAGGTTGCAATGGTGCCTTGCTCCAGGTCCAGGCGCGGGTTTTCGAGTCCCCAGCGCGCTTCGGGATTGGCGGCCAGATGGAACACCACGTCGTGACCGGCCATCGCTCTCTCGAGCGACTCGAGATGCAGTAATTCGCCTTCTACCAGCCTACACTTCCCCGAACCAAGCGGCTCCGCGATGAACCCTCGCCTCCCCACCGACAAATTATCGAAGATCGTGACCGGCCCGCGCGAGACCAGCACGTCCACCAAGTGGCTGCCGATGAAACCCGCCCCACCGATGACGAAAGACGCGCGCTGCATGGCTGGTTTTCCAAGATCAGGGGCCCGTGGACTCCCACTTCATTTGGCCCTTCTGAAGCACGGGATGCGACACCAAAAGGTGCCACACCACCGCCTGAAACGCTTCGGTATGGGCTGTCACCGACCCCGGGTATAAGGGCGGAATCACGACGCACACGTCCGCAACTTGTCGAGTAAAACCGCCGTTCCGCCCCACCACGCCTCCGATGGTCGCCCCCACTTGCTTTGCGAGCTCCAGCGCTCGCACCAGATTGGGGCTGATGTTTTTGGCGAGATCGCCCCCTCCCACCGAAAAAACCAACAGCATGTCCTTCGACGAGAGCCTGCTCACCTTGAGCCACTCCGAAAAAGTCCCTTCCCAGCCCTCGTCGTTGATGCGCGCGGTGAGCTCGGAAACGTTGTCGACTGGGGTGTAAGCCTCGATGCCGCAAAGCTTTCGGAAGTCATTGACGGCATGCGAAGCGTTTGCCGCGCTGCCGCCGACGCCGAGGACGAAAAGACGGCCACCCCGGTCGCGAAGCTCCACCAACCGGCTCGCGAGCGCTTCGATTGCTTCCGCATCCAGCGCGGCGAGCACTCCCCGTGCTTGCTCCAGATACTGCTCGGAATAGTTCATCGCGCCGAGCATAGCTCACCGATGTCCGCCCCCAAAGGGCGGGGAATGCGCATCCGGCGGAGAGCTCTGCGAGATCGCAGGCAAACGTGGCAGTCTCGTCGTTCATGTGGGCGCGTTATCTTTTTCTTGCCCTGCCGGCGCTCGGCGGGATCGAGCTTTTGGCACATTGGGATTTCGCGGGCCGGGCGCCGCGCTCCGAAGAGTGGCAGGCACTGCGTCCCGCGCTCGAGCGCTCGAAAGAACCTCGCGATTTGGTGGTGATCGCGCCCGGGTGGGCGGAGCCCATGGCGCGCCAGGCGTTTGGCGATGTTTTGATGCCGCTCGGCGACGTCGCGCGC
>DASXTY010000294.1:0-3364 GCA_036505155.1 Polyangiaceae bacterium
AAGGCAGCTCGATGCCTACAGAAATCGAGACGACCAAGAGTTGCAAGTCCTCATCAACGGCAGCTCGATGCCTACAGAAATCGAGACACGAGCTACACTCCGAGACCCTCGCAAAATGAGCCTCCGTCACTCTCAGCTTGGCGCCATCCAGTCGGTCCGTGCGGCGTGGCAGTCTGATCATCATGCCGTCTGCCTCGTCGCCCCGACTGGCTCCGGAAAGACCGCGATGGGTGTGGAGTTGTGCAGGGACGTCAAGGTGCTGTGGCTAGTGCACACGCGTGAGCTATTGCGCCAGTCGCTCGAGCGGCTCCGGGACGCGGGGCTTGACGCAACGGTTATCGGGCCCGGATACCATACTAACCCCTACGCTAGCGCTTACGTTGCGACCGTCCAGACACTGCTAGCTCGGGATCTGCGCCCCGAAGTGGATGTGGTGGTGCTCGACGAATGTCATCATTACGCCGCCCAGGATTGGTCCGAGCTCCCAGAGCATTACCGCTCGACACGCGTCGTCGGGCTCACAGCCACACCGGAGCGCAGAGACGGCACACCGCTCGGTGACATCTTCGACCATCTAGTGGTAGCCGCTCATTACTCCGAGCTGCTACGCGACGGATATCTAGTGCCGTGTGACGTATATCAGCCGAGCGAGATCCTCCAGGGTGGTCTAGCGCAACACCCGGTGGACGCGTGGAGCAAGCTCACTCCCGGGGCGCAAACATTCCTGTTTGCTCCTCGGATCAAGCTAGCTCACAAGTACGCCGACGAGTTTAGCGCCGCAAATGTTTCCGCAGCGGTTATCAGCCAGCGTACGCCTAGAGCTGAGCGTCAGGCAAGCCTGGATGCGTTCCGCGACGGCACCATCTCGGTGCTGTCCAACGTCTATGCTCTCACCGAGGGTGTAGATGTTCCCGAGGCGTCTAGTGCAATCCTGGCACGTGGTTGCACGCATGTCAGCCCATATCTGCAGATGGTCGGGCGCATCCTACGCCCGGCTGAGGGCAAGACGCGGGCAACGCTCATCGATCTAACCGGTGCAACGCATCTGCATGGCCTGCCAACTGAGGATCGCATCTACTCGCTCGAGGGCGAGGGCATCAAACGCGCTACCCCAGGCGCGCTGAAAAACTGCCCGAAATGCGGCGTTACCATCAATGCGTTCTACATGATTTGCCCACAATGCGGCCATGTGTTTGTTGCGCGCGAGCTCAAGCATCGCATCTACTCGGTCGAGCTTCGGGCGGTGTTCGCGGGCGAGGCTACGCCCGACGAGTTCAAGAACCGCGAATACAAGCGTCTACGTCAATTAGCTGCTGATAAAAACTGGTCCATCGGCTGGGTTATCGGTGAGTATCGCAAGCTTTTCGGCGCAGCACCGGAGCTGCGAGACGTGACTGACGCCGACATGGCGCGCGAGCTAGCCAAACTCCGCGGTATCCAGTCGGCGCGCGGTTACAAGCCGGGGTTTGTCGCCGTTCGGTTCAAGTCTATTTTCGGCCGATGGCCACCAAGGCATTTATGAATGAGTCGGTCGCGATTGCTCTTCGAGACGAGATCGGGACCGAGATCCCGAAATCCATCTCTGTCCAGGTCTGGGCGCTAGTAAACGTCTCGGTTAATGCTCCGGTCTATCACGCGATAAAAAATGGCCTGCGGGACCAAATACTCGCTGAAGCGCTCGAGCAAAGATGGCGCGAGTAGCCAAGCGTCGCTTGCCGACGCCAGAGTCTCAGATATTGCACGACATCCGTTTGGAGCTAGGCCGCGAGCCGGACCTCGTGCTTTGGCGTGTCAGCAGCGGTGCTGCCTCATACGGGCGCGCAGTCGTGCGCTATGGTCTGACTCGGGGCTGCAGTGATCTGATCGGTATTTTTACGACTTGCTCCGGTCTCGGTGTGTTGGTCGCGTTGGAGGTGAAAGCCGAGCGCGGTCGTCTTAGCGAAGACCAGCGGTTATTTTTGCAGCTGGTGGAGGCACGCGGTGGTCTCACTCGCGTGGTGCGTAGTGTTTTTGAAGCGCGCGCTCAGCTCGCGGTATGGCGCTCGCTTGACCGGCGAGGGCTACTGGGCGTATCCTCCCGAGTCCGGCTAGAACCCACAAAATAGGTTGTGCCCGGGCGAGTCCTTGCACCGGGCACAGGAGGATACTTCGTGTCAAGGCAAATCCTACCCACCCCCAATTCCGTTGTCAAGCGGAATAATGGCTCCCCCGATGCCGCCCGTGAGCTTCCCACCGGCATCCATCTGCGCCGCCATCGGCACGAGCCTCCCCCGCATGACATAGACGCCGAGTTAGATATGCTCTCGGCGGTGCTGAGCGGGCAGATAACGGCGGCCGAGACGCATCTTTCCCCGGAAGTCTTCTACGACCCGGCGCATGCTCGGCTGTGGGCGCTGGCGCTCGACTGGGGTCCTGACCTGCCGGAGACGGTGGCGATGGTGACCGAACGCGGGGCCGTAACGCCGCTCGAGAGGGCGTTAACGGAGCTCACGGTCTGTCAGCCGTACCGACTGCGGTCGGCGCTCCTAGGGGCAGCTGGGCGGCTCCGCGAGGCACATGCGAAGCGAGTGTTGATCCTAGCGCTCGAGCTCGAGGCGGCAAAGCTTCGGGCTGGGCTCTGTAGCGCGGTGGAGACGCGTCGGGTGCTCGAGAGGCTCAGCAGGCCATGACTGAGCCAAAAAATCCTGGATCTAAATCGGATCTAATCCGGGTGGGCAAGCGCCCTGACGGCACCGTGGGTCGCGTGTCGCGTCCCATTCTGGCCGGTAACTGGTGGTCTGACGTGCGCTGTAACGCTGGAGGTGCTGCGTCCAGGCATCCCGGTAACGCGGCAATAATGCTGTGCAACGCTACCGAGTGGGACGGCGTCCTGTCGTGGGACGCATTCTCTCGGCGTATTTATTGGGCCTCCGAGCCGCCGCAAGTTCAGACCGCCGCGATCATGCCCAAGGTCGGCGCCGAGTTTACCGACCTAGATCTCATATATGTCGGCCACGCTCTAGCTATGCGGTATGGCCCCAGTTTTGGCTCAGAGCCTCTGCTAGCAGCCGTGACTCTAGCCGCCCGAAAACGCCCCTGCCACCCAGTCAAGGCTTTCTTAGAGACCGAGCCCTGGGATGGTGTGGACCGACTGTCCACCTGGCTCACCGTATATCTGGGCGCTGTCGATAGTCCCATTAATCGCTCCATCGGTCGCTGGTGGTTAATCAGTGCCGTGGCCAGAATCTATCAGCCCGGGTGCCAAGCCGACCATGTAGTGGTCTTAGAGGGTCGTCAGGGAATCGGCAAGTCCAGAGCCATAGCCTGTCTTGCCGCCGACTGGTACCTGCCCCGTCTTCCGCCCATAAACGACAAGGACGCCATG
>DASXTY010000295.1:0-3797 GCA_036505155.1 Polyangiaceae bacterium
CAGACAACCCCGAGGTAGGCAAGCTTGTCAGTCATGGCTAACTCCTGACCTGTGGGCCTCGGCCAACAGAGTGTACCCCAAAGCTAGCGGCCCGGCGGGACACCCGAGGTTCGACGGCTCACACCCTCTTTTCATGCACCACCTGGTCTTCGGCACTCCACGAAAGCTCCCCAAGCCGGATGAGCTCCCCGGACGCGTCGCGGTTCTGGATATCGCCTTTGCGGGCGCGGGTAGCCGAGGCTTCGAAAAGGTGACACTGCCCTTCATCCAAGGACTTGGAGACAGACTCAGGGTGTGGGTGGACCACCACGATCACGAAGAGCAAGCGCGCTTCGCGTCCGACCCGCGCTTCGTGCTCGCCACAAAAGCCGAGCACGGGGCGTGCCCGGAAATGATCACCCCGGAGCTTACGCAAAGGGTCGGCTCGGTGGACACCATCTTGTGTCACAACGACTTCGACGGGCTCGCCAGCGCCGCCAAATGGATATGTCACGGCCGCGAGCCGTACCTTGGATGCGACGACGATGCGCGCGCCATTGACACTCGGATGGGTCAACCCAGCCCTAACGCCGTGCGCATTGACAGGGCCCTTCGCGCAAGGCCGCGCGACCAGGGCCTCTTCGGCATCGTCGTTCGCCACTTTGCAACGGGTCTTTCGGACCCGGCGTTATGGGAGCCCATCGATCGCGCCGCGGCGGAGCTCGTGCCCATCGAGAAGGAAACGCGCCGCGCGGGCCAGGCGTACTTGCGTCTGGACCCTGGCGTCGCCCTGGTCGACATCACCAACGGCTACGGGCGAGTCGATAAGACTTTGCTCCTGCTCCTTGGGCAGGAGCGCGAGCCCATCAGTGCCATCGTGGATCGGGACAATGTGCACCTCGCGGCGCGCTTTGACAGCGGCATCAATTTTCTCCAGCTCCTGAACTTGCCCGGGGGGATGCCCACCCGGGTGTCGGTACCGAGGACCCGGCTGGGCCAAGTTCTGAAAACGCTGGGTGTCGACATGACGACCCCCGGCCTCCCCAGGTAGTCGGCCCGCGCAAGCTGGCGCAGCCGACCGACGATTGACACAATCCGGAGCGCATGGCCTCCCGTTGGCTTCGGGGTTCATTGTGTTTTCTGGTTCTCACCGGGGCGCCGCGAGCTTTTGCCGCTCCTCCCGCTCCGGTGGTCGCCGTGGCGCCCCCGGGCGGTGGTGGTCAGCCCGCGCTGGCAGTCGGGTTCGATGCGTCGGGGCACCTACTCGCCAAAGTTTGTCCCACGGTGGAGTGTCCTCCGCAGGGGGGCACGGTTTTACAGGTTTTCCCCGAAGCGCTAGCCAACTTAAAACAGTCCAAGTTGGAGGTTTTCAGCGTCGGGCAAGGACGCAGGGCGATCGTGGTCACCATCCCCGACCCGAAGACCGCCAAGAACTGGCAAGCCGTGCTGGTTGCGCGCCCGGGGAGTCCAACACCCGCGGTGCTCTTCAGCGGCTGGACCGGCTGGGTGGCGGGGGAGGAGGGAATGCGCAAAGGGCCCTCGGTTCAAATCTCGGCAATGCTCGAAGATGGAAGCCGCCGGCTTGTCATCGGCGAGCAACGGGAAGACTTCAGTCTCTGCGGACGCCCGGCGGTGCTCTCGCCCAAAATGCTGGATGCCTCGGCTCTGACTCTGCGTCCCGCGAAGGTGCAGCGACTGAGCATCGAAGAACGGAGCCGCGCGCGCCGGGTGACGGCGGACCGGGTTGCCGAAGCTCCCGAGACTGAAAAGTTACCGAGCTTGCTCCGCGCGACAGGAGCATCGAGCGCCGTCGGCTCACCGTCCGCCCTCACCGATGCCGACCCTCAAACGACGTGGGCCGAAGATCGAGGTGGTGCCGGCAAAGGGGAATTCGTGGTGATGAACGCTCCGGCGGGACTGCCCCTAACGGCGATCGATATCATCGTGCGGCCGCCGCGCGGCGAGCTCGAGCATGCGGTCGCGCCGCGAAAGTTCTGGTTGGCAGCGGACCAAAACGCGAACCCGTCTTTGGTCGAGGTCACGATGCCTGAAGACGCTTGGAAAAAACCGGGCGCGCGCTACCGAGTCGAGCTCAACCCACCGCTCACAACCGATTGCCTGGCGCTGGTGGTCGACAGCGCAGTGAACGAAGACCGAGAGGCTCGCGTCACCTTTGCGGAAGTCATCCCGCGGACTGAGCTCCAAGGGAAAAGCACCTCGGAGCTCGTAATGATGCTCGGTGGACAACACGGGCCCGCCGCCGAAGCAATGCTGCGCGCCGTGGGAGAGCCGGCCTATCGAGCTATCGACGAGGCGTTCAACGGGCTCGACGAAAAGGCGCAAGCGGGTGCGCTCGAAGTCCTGGATGGAGCTCCGTGTGAAACGTCTAGTCCCGTGTACGCGCGGGCTCTCACCGGAACCTCTCGCAGTAATGCGCTCCACGCCCTCGCCCGCATTCGGCGCTGCGGTACGGCAGCGGCGCCTTCTTTGGAAGAGGAGCTCAGGCGCAGCTCCGGCGCCAACCAGAGCATGCTCGCCATCGAGCTCGCCATCGTTGCTCCCGATCGAGCCATAAAGACCGTCACGCCGTTATTGGGAGCGGGAACCGCCGAACAGCGGCGCAAGCTCCGGGTGGCCGTGGGGCAAGCATCTCGGGCCCTGCGCACCGAGTCTTCGGTTCGCGCGGTGCTCAGGGACGCTTCGCTGCCTCGGCCGGCCGAGCTCGACCTTTTGCGGGCCATCGGCGACCGACTGGGAGAGTTTCAACCCGAAGCCTCCGCTGCGTTTGCCCGGCTGGCGGTCCCCGGGGCGGACTTCAGGACCCGCTACCTTTTGCTCGGACCGGCGGGTGCGCTCCGTGAAGCGTTTCTCCTGCGCGCGCTGCTTAAAGACCCGAGCGAACATGTTCGCGCCGAGGCCGCACGCGTTGCGCGGACTTTTTCCGTCTACCCCTCTTTCGTCAACTTGATTCGAGCCAGTCGAGACCCGGCTCCGCGGGTGCGTCAAGCGGTGGTAGAGCTTTTGGTTTCAGCCCTGCTCAAAGACCGGCGCCCACCAACGCTCGCGAAAGAGGTGGATTCGTCTAAATTTCTTGTCGAAGCGCTTACGGAGCGGCTGAAAAAAGATTCGTGGCCCTTCGTGCGTTCCGAAGTCGCTTCGGCTTTGTCCACCGTCGGAAAAAGTCGAGATATTGACCAGGCGCTGAACCATGCACTTTCCGATGAGTCGCCGGAGGTCCGGGCTTCTGCGGCCCGCTCGCTCGGCGAGCGCGGGGCCACCGAGTACGTGCCGGTTTTGCGGGCACGGGTCGAAGACAAAGAGGAATCGCCATTGGTGCGCGCTGAAGCTGCGCGATCGCTCGGGTTGCTCTGCGACGCGGCCTCGCTCGAGCTTTTGACCGTGTACGCGCGGCGCTTGCTCGAGCCGCTCTCGACCCCGGAGCTTCTACCGGTGGCGGCGGCCGCGCTCGATGCGCTCGGAAGGATTCACCCGCCCGACCTCCAGCGACGCCTGGCGCCGCTTCTTTCCAAGACCGCCCCGGCCCCGATCCAAAGCGCTGCCAGAGCGGTGCTGTCTTCCCGCGGCGCTTGCGGTGCCGCGCGCCCTCGCTAAACCGGGCTGACTTGCGCACCGCGCAATGTTAGTGGTCCGGCCCATGCCGAGCTTTAGTCTGGTCACCGGTGCCAACGGGTTTTTGGGGGCGCGCCTGGTCCGCCTGCTGGTTTCGCGAGGGGAAAAGGTCAAAGCCTTCGTGCGTGCGGGTGCGAATCTGGCGGAGCTTTCGGGTCTGCCGCGCGAGGGCTTTACGTTGGCTTACG
>DASXTY010000296.1:0-1894 GCA_036505155.1 Polyangiaceae bacterium
GTGCCAAATCGTGCGCCAGGTCGCGAGCCAGCGGCAAGTGCAGGAAGTGATGGCGGATTTCTGGCTCAATCACTTCAATGTTTTCGCGCGCAAGGGTCTGGTGAAGCTCTACGCAGCCGATTATGTGGAGCGCGCCATTAGGCCGAATGCGCTCGGCCGCTTCGAAGACCTTTTGGTTGCGACCGCGCGGCATCCGGCGATGCTTTTGTATTTGGACAACGCAAAGAGCAGCGCACCCCCGCCTCCCGGCAGCCCCGCGGCAAGGCAACACCGACGCGGGATCACCGAAAATTATGCCCGCGAACTTTTGGAGCTCCACACGCTGGGCGTGGACGGGGGATACACGCAGAACGACGTGATTGAAGTAGCGCGGGTCCTCACCGGGTGGAGTGTGTCGGGTCCCGAGGAAGGCGACCTGGGCTACAAGTTTCGAGAGCGCCTGCATGACCGCGGCGAAAAAATCGTGCTCGGCCAGACCTATCCCGCCGGAGGCGGCGAGGACGAGGGTTTGCGGTTGCTGCACCAGCTGGCTGAGCATCCGTCGACTGCGCGACACCTGGCGAGAAAGCTCTGTGAACGCTTCGTGGCCGATCGGCCGCCGGCGAGTTGCGTCGAGTCCGCAGCGCGCGCTTACCTTGGCTCGAACGGCGATATTCGCGTCACCCTGCGCGCCATCGAAGAATCCCCCGAATTCTGGGAAAACCGAGGCAACAAGCTCAAGTCGCCGCTGAGATTCGTGGTGAGCGCATTGCGTTCCGTGGGAGCCAAGCTCGAGCCGACCACCCACCTTTCCAACGCGCTGAACCGGCTGGGACAAGGACTGCTCCTCGAACCGGTGCCGACCGGCTACCCGGAGACTGCCGAAGAGTGGGCAAGTGCCGGCAGTGCGCTGGCGCGAATGCATTTCGCAACCCTCCTCGGCACGGGCAGGCTGCCGGGCGTCAGCGTCGATACCCAGCAGCTCTTCAAGAGCGCGGAAACCGCCGACCAGATCGTGGTATCCATCAATGACGCCGTGCTCGGACAGAGCGGAAGTCCACGGACGGTTAAGCTTTTGACCGACCAGCTTCGCGGCGTCGAATCCCCCGAGCAGCGGCGTGCAGTGGCGCTGGCGCTGGCGCTCGGTAGCCCCGACTTTCAGAGGCAATGAAGGTACCCGATGGCGCTCGGCATCCACCGACGAGTTTTTCTAAAGAGCGGGGCGCTGTTCGCGCTCGGTTCCGCCCTCCCGCCGTTTTTGGCGACCCGTTTGGCTGCGGCGAAGCCAGCGCAGGGCGGGGCGGAGTCGAAGGTCTTGGTGTGTATCTTCATGCGCGGTGGCGTGGACGGCTTGCACATGGTTCCGCCCATCGCGGAGCCTGAATATTACAAGGAACGCTCCAGCATTGCCTTGCCAGAGCCCGGCAAGGGGACAGGCTCGGCGCTTGCGCTGGACCACCGCTTTGGGCTGCATCCGAAGCTCGCTTCGCTTCTGCCTCTGTATCGGGAGGGGCGGCTTGCCATGGTGCATGCGGTAGGCTCGCCGCATCCCACGCGATCCCACTTCGACGCCCAGGACTATATGGAAAACGGCACCCCGGGTAGCTCCTCCTCGCGCGAGGGCTGGCTCAATCGCGCCATGCAGCTGAGCTCGCGCGCAGACGCGGCTCCGCTCCGCGCGGTCGCGATGAACAACGCCCTTCCCCGAGCGCTCACGGGCCGTGCACCCGCGATCGCGATAGACGACTTCAAGACCTTCGGGCTACGCGGAGGCCCTGTCCGCCAACGGCTCGAGCAAGGTTTTCAAGTCCTTTATTCAGAACCGAGCGATGCGATCACGCGGTCGGGCAACGAGGCGCTCGCTCTCATCGATTTCGTGCGCGCCAAAATTCCCCGGGATCCAAAGCCAGGACAC
>DASXTY010000297.1:0-1613 GCA_036505155.1 Polyangiaceae bacterium
GAGCAGCGCGCGCACTCTCCTCCGAGCATCGCCGAGCTCGGAGCGGTGGCTAACCTTTCGCCGTCGCGGCTGTCGCACCTTTTCAAGCAGCAGACCGGCGCTTCTCTCAGAGCAGCCGTCAACCGCGTTAGGCTCCGAGCCGCCAAGGATTGTTTGGACCGGGCGGGTTCCACGCTGAGTCAAGCAGCCGAAGCTGCCGGATTTTCGAGCCCGTTTTCGTTCTCCAAGTGGTTCCAGGACAATACCGGAATGAGACCCGGCGCCTATCAACGAGCCTCGCAACAGCGCCGCCTCTAGCCGAGACGTGCGCGACACGTTCGGTTATCAAATCGGCACGACCGCGCATTGCTCTTGGGTTCACTCCGCGTATCATCGATAGCAGAATGCGATTCCAGTTCGGGCCTTGCTTGGTGCTGTGCGCGTCGGTAACCGCTTGTACCGCAAACTCCCACGATTCGACGGTTTCGGCGGGCACTGGCGGCAGCGGTGGCGCGGGCGCAATCGCGTGCAGCAGCAATGGTTTTGCATGGCCGAAAGGCGCCAGCGCGGCGATTTCACTGACCTACGACGATGCACTCACGAGTCAGCTGAAATATGCAGTCCCGGTATTGGACGCAAAATCACTCAAAGCCACATTTTTCTTGTCGGAGTTCTGGTGGGAGTTCAACACCTACAAGCCCCAGTGGGGTGCGCTCGCGGCGAGCGAGCACGAGCTTGCTTCGCATACCGTCAAGCATCCCTGCCAAAAAGAGCTCCCCGGTTACACGCTCGATCAAATGGGTGCCGAGCTTGATCAGAACGTTGCCACGCTAAGAAGTCTCGGTGCGACCGGCCGGCTGACGTTCGCGTATCCGTGTGGAGCCACCGAGCTGGGAACGCCGAGCACCAGCTACATCCCGGCGGTGACGTCCCGCTTCCTCGCGGCCCGCGGAACAAACTGGGCCGTCGCCAACCCATCCAACGTCGATCTTGGCCTGGTGCCGTCGATGCTTCCTCCGACTTCGGCGACGGGGAATGACCTGACCGATCTGGTCAAGCAAGCTGAATCGAACCAGGGTTGGCTCGTCCTTGGTTTCCATGGCATTAGCGACCAGGGCGAATACTTGAACATCCCTCAAGCGTCGCACGACGCCCTCTGCGACTACCTGGCGATGAACGCGGCCAGGCTCTGGGTGGCTCCTTTCGGAACTGTCGCGGATTACGTTTCCCGCTGTCGCTAACCACCGGTTGGCACAGTCGACTGAGCTTGGCAGCGCGACGGCGATAGCTGCAAGGAGGCGCTTGCCATGAACCTGCTAGAGCGCGTGTTGATCCTGGTGCATACGGCTCGCACGCGTGCCGAAGATCGGCCGCGAGATCCTAGAATCTGGCGTGTGCTCGAAGCGATTGAGCAGCGCGCGCACGACCCTCCGAGCATCGCCGAGCTCGGAGCATTGGCTTCCCTTTCGCCGTCGCGGCTGTCGCACTTTTTCAAGCAGCAGACCGGCGCTTCTCTCAGAGCAGCCGTCAACCGCGTTAGGCTGCGAGCCGCCAAGGACAGTTTGGATCGGCTGGGTTCTACGCTGAGTCAAGCAGCCGAAGCTGCCGGGTTTTCGAGCCCGTTTTCGTTCTCC
>DASXTY010000298.1:0-7333 GCA_036505155.1 Polyangiaceae bacterium
CGCAGTCGGCGGCTGAATTGCACCGCCGGTGATCAATGGATGCATACCCATCCGCGGTGCGACGGATTCGACCATCAGGTTGTCGGTTGGAAGAACCGGCGGGCTGGCGGATGGATCTCCGAGGATCATCCCCCAACGGCCCTCCGTAATGAAGTCCTTGCATGACGTCAGGCCAGCGGCGCACTTGGTGTCCAATAAGCCCTTTTTGAGATCGGCCGGATCCTTGGCCAAATCCTGCCAAGGGACGCCCACGATGCCGACCCAGAAAACCATATCCGGGCTTCGCATCCCGCCCGCATAGATGGGGTTCGTCACCATCGCGTTGCCCTGGGCGCGGTCGGGCACGGTGGGCCCCGTGGCCCCGTTGATGTAACGCGAAACCGGCCAGAGAAAGTCCACTCCAAAGCGCTGTTTTTGATGAAAACAGCGCAAATTCGCCTGGTCTTCGGGTTGACCGGTAGTGTAGAGACCGCCGTTGATCATGCACTCGGGGTCGTTAGCAACTTTCGGGTTGCAATTCATGTTGGGGTTGGCAGCTTTGCACGGCTGGCAGCAGGGGTCGTTGGGATTGGTTTTGCACTGTGAGGTTGCCCGCGTGATGGCCGTGTATTTCAGTACGATCCAATAACCGGTCGTCCCGTCGTCCCAGACGGAGCAGTCGTTTTCATCGGTGATGGTGAACATGGCGAGCTCGGAATCGGGCCTGAGGAAAGCCGCGCGCTCGGTGAGGATGGTTTGGTCGACTCCCACCGGATTGCCACTGGTGTCGATCGAGTCGTAGGGCGAGGGGTCCATCAGGAATCGGTACGTCGCCTCGAGCGGAGCTTCGTACCCACAGCCGATTTCGCCCACTCCTCTGACCAAATCGGCAAACTTGCCCTGAATTCCGGCAAGATCCGTGTCGCCGCCGTAACGATTGCCAGCATCCCACTGTAGAAACTTCTTGTCTTGAAAAGTGGGCACGGTGCCGCTCGGGCCACGATCGAGCAGGTGCGACATATCCATCTGAGTGGGGTTGTAGTTGGCGACACCGGGCCGGCATATGGGGGCGCCATGCCCTCCCAGCGACGAGGACGTCACCCCGATGTGAATGTCCTTCATTGGCAAAAATTCGAGCTTCGAGCCCGCCGGGCAAACGCCGTCGATCGTGGATTGTCCGACTCGAGTCGTATTGTCGGCCAGTGAGATGCAGTCGGGCGTTGCCATGCGCTGGATCATGTCGGGCACGCTGTCCGCCAAGATCTGCTGCTTATCCGCCATGGATAGCGAGTTATCGATGACGAAAAACAAATCGACCTTGTCGGTTGGGTTGACGGCCTTGCCGCCGTCAAAATTGATGAGTCCAACTCCCCCGCCGCCTCCGGTCCCCGTCGTTCCCCCGCGGGCCCCGCCCACGCCCGTGCCTCCCCCCTTGCCTCCGGCTCCGCCCTTGCCGCCGCCGCCCCCGGTCACCCCTCCGCCGGTTTCGTCCCCACCCGCAGAGCAACCGCCCACCGCCAGGCAGCCCGCCAAAAGACAAGGGACTAACCAATAAAGCCGAGGAAGCTTAGCCATCATGTACTCCGAGTTAGCATATTCGATGCGCTGTGTCAGCCGTTCTTGTTCGAGGCGTTTTACGCGAGAGCAGGTTCTGGCTTCGGTGCTTTCTGACGGTGTGCCCCAGGGCCATGGGTTAAGGCCAAATTTCGCAATGCGTTAGCGCACCGGTCAGCTTGGCGATCACCGACGACATGGCAGGGCGGTAGCCGTAATCCAGGGCCGCTGGGTCGCTGATCTGCACCGGGCAGATGGAGCTCACGACCGCCTGAGGTCCGAGACCCTTGAGCACCTGCAGGATTCGAACGCCGGGTTGAGCCTTGGCAAAGCGCTGCGTCGAGTCGGTGGTAAAATACTAAGATAGCATAAGAACAATGAAACGCGTGAGTGCCATTTGGAGTGTAGAACGACAAGATCGTCTTGCGCGTTTGGTTCAACTGCGAAAACGCATCACGGTCGCGGAAGTGTGCCGGGAATTCCACGTGTGCTTGGCAACCGCGCGTCGCGATTTGGACGCCATCGCCGAACAGGGGCGCGTTCAACGCGTGCATGGGGGAGCGGTGGCGCCGGCCGAGGCCCCTCCTGAAGGTCCGGCGCTCGAGCGCGCTTCGGATCAAGCGGACGAAAAGCGGCGCATCGGCAAAGCGGCCGCGGAGTTAGTTGGCTCGTCCGAAACCGTGGTGATTGGAACCGGCACCACTGCGCTTGAAGCGGCTCGCAACCTGGTGGACCGGCGTGACCTCACCGTGATCACCAACTCCCTTTTGGTGGTCAATCTGTTGTCGGAAAGCACTGACATCAACGTGATCTGTCTTGGGGGGATGCTCCGTCGCAGCGAGATGTCCTTGATCGGACACATCGCCGAGCAGGCGCTTTCCGAGGTGCGCGCGAACAAGGTGATCATGGGAATTCGCGCCATCGACGTGGAGCAAGGGCTCACCAACGATTATCTGCCGGAGGCTGCGAGTGACCGGGTCATCCTCAAGTCCGGGCGTCAGGTCATTCTGGTTGCGGACCACACCAAGTGCGGTCGCGTCGCCACCGGATTCGTGGGTCCTCTGGAGGCCGTGCACACCTTAGTGACGGATGCACGCGTTCCGGGAAGCTTTATCTCTGCGGTGAAGAAACATGGCGTCAACGTGATCACCGTCTAAGCGTTGAGTGGCGCTGTGTTCCATTGATGGGGGTTATCGCCCCCTCAGTAGCTCAAGTGAATATAAAAAGCATAATTAGATCAATTATTTTTAGTATACCCTAATTGATAGTTTGTGTTTTCCCCCAAAAGAGCCAGGTGCAGCAGAATGAGAACTCGGTGACCCTCCCGAGCACGTTGATTGCGGTGAGCGTCAATCCTGCCGTGGATCGCCGCATCTGGTTGGACCGACTCGAACTGGGACAGGTGAACCGAGCCAAGAGGTCCGTCGCCACTGCAGGCGGCAAGGCAGCCAATGTCGCGCTCGCGGCACGGGCGCTGGGTCAGCCCGTCATCTGGGTCGGATTGCTCGGTGGAGCGGCGGGCGCGGAATGCGAAAAGCAGCTGATTGATGCGAGCGTCGAGCTCTGCATTGTTCGCACCCGAGCGGAAACACGGGTGAACCTGGAGCTCATCGAGCCGGACGCAGCGGTAACCGAAGTACTGGAACCCGGTGGTGAAGTGACCGCTGACGAGCTGGATCAGCTCGACAGAATTTGTAAGGACCTCTTTGCGAAGCACCGAGAGCGAGCCGTGGTGGTGTTGAGCGGGAGCCTTCCACCGGGCGCGCCCAGCGACTTGTACAGCGTGCTCACCCAAAGAGCGCACGGTTCCGGGTGCCGCGTCGTCCTGGATACCGCAGGCGAGCCGCTCCTGGCGGGGCTCATGGCGGGTCCGGAGCTGGTGAAGCCCAACGCGCAAGAAGCGACGGCGGCTCTCGGTTTCCCGGTTCGCGATACGGAGTCGGCTGCGCGCGCGGCGCAGGCCCTGGTCGCGCAGGGAGCGGGAGCAGCGGCGGTGTCGCGAGGTCCGGATGGGATCGTTTGGGTGGGGCGCAACGCTGAACACGGCTGGTGGGCCCGTGCCGGGGCCGTCAACAGCGGCTCCGCCGTCGGCAGCGGAGATGCGGCGGTGGCTGCTCTGGCCGTCGGGCTCTTACATGCCATTCCGATTGAACGTGCCCTCATCCATGCGGCGGCGTGCGGCGCGGCGAACTGCGCTTCCAACGCCAAGGGCAAGATCTCGCTTGCGGAGGTGCAAGCATTCGCGGATGACGCCGTCCTAGAATCCATTCGACTACCCTGAGCTCAATATGACTGCGCATTTCGTTCAAATGGAAACTAGAGACGCCGAGACTTTGAACGGCTTGCTCACGCTCTCGCCCTCGGAGCGAAAAGCTCGTGGCTTGGACCACACGCCGCGTGAAATCGCGCAGCAACCGGAGACTTGGCTTAAAACCTACCAGATCGTGCGCGATCAGCGCACGGAGTTGCTTTCGGCCCTAGAAGGCACGGGAGTGCTCGGCCAAGCCGGCGCCCCGAGGCCAGTGGTGCTGCTTTTGGGAGCGGGCACCTCCGATTACGTCGGCGGTTCGGTGGCGCCCTTGCTCACCAAGCGTTGGGGGTGTGTCGCTCAGAGCGTTCCCAGTACCAGCCTGCTGACGCACTCTGAAGACTTCATCGCCGCCGGGCAGCGTTACTTGTGCATTTCATTTTCCCGCTCGGGTGCCAGCTCTGAAGGCGTGGCGGTCTTGGACGCGTTGCTCGAGCGCCATCCGGACATCCAACACCTCATCGTAACCTGTAACGGCGATGGGCCCATGGCCAAAAACTACACAGGCTCGGCTCAGGTCACTCGCCTGGTGCTGGACGACTCGGTGAACGACCGCGGTCTGGCCATGACCAGCTCGTTTTCCAATATGGTGGTAGCCGCCCAATGCTTGGCCCACCTCGAAGATTTGGATGGGTACGGCGAGCTGGTGCCCGAGCTCTCCAAAGCGGCGGATCGAATGCTGGAGCGCGCAGCTCCGGTCTGCGCCGGGTTGAGCAATTCGTCCCAAATCTGCTTCCTCGGGTCGGGCGCGTTGTATTCCGCCGCGCGGGAGTCCGCGCTCAAAGTGCTGGAGCTCACTGCCGGACGCGTGCGCACTTTCAGCGAAACCTTCCTGGGAGTTCGACATGGCCCGCTGTCGGCGCTGAACGCGCGGGTGCTTTTGGTCGGCTATGTGTCGGGGGATCCGGTCCGTCGCGCATATGAATTGGATTTATTGGAGGAGGTGCGCGAAAAGCGCTTAGTGGAGCGCATGGTGGCCGTCCTCGCCGTCCCGGATCCTCGTGCGGAACGACTTAGTGACCAGTCGATTGCGCTCGATCTGGATGCGCGACTGGGCGACGACTACCGGCCGGTTCTGGATGTGATCTTTGCGCAGCTCCTGGGGCTCTTCGCTTCGCTTCGTCACGGCCTTCAGCCCGACGCTCCCAGTCCCAACGGCGTTATTCGGCGAGTGGTGACCGGGTTACGCTTGCACGGGAAGTAGCGCCAGATTACTTCTTCTTCGCTTAACTCTCACCGCCGAACGGCGAGCTCCGCGCATCGAATCCGGTGTCGAATCGCTCGGGACCGCTCGACGCGTTCCATTTCAGGAGCTCGGCCACCGGGAGCCCGGAATCGGTGTATTGAACTACCAGGTGAGTGCGGGTGGCGGGAAGACTGCCGGGAGATCCGTCCTCGGAGCTTTCTTCTGCCCATGAGCCCAGGTTCACGTAGGTCACCTGCTCGGATGGAACCAGGTGCACTTCCGGCAGGTGCGTGTGGCCCATGACCACGAATGCCGCTGGAAACAGCTTGGCGACGCTCGCCGCCCGCAGCCTGAGCTCCGCGCTCGCGTCCAGCAGCGCGCGGCGGCTCCTGGCCCAAATTGCGGTTATCCCGGCGAGCCCAAGCGCGGCCAGCGCGCTCCGGCCCATGATGTGGATAAGCCCGGGCGATGAAATAATGATGGTGGCAAAGGCGGCGGTGGCTGCGACGCCGATCACGATTCGGTCAAGCATCATGCTGGCCAGAATCAAAGTGACGCTGCGGGTAACCGGGGGCCGCTGGAGCTTCGCCAGAGCCTTCAATCGGTCGAGGCTGATTTGTTTGGCCTCGGCCAGCAACGTCATTTTTCGTTCGTGCTCGCGGCGGACCCAGGCAGCGGAGCTACTGAAGTGCTCACGCCACGCGCCAAACAGCGCTCCGTTTGCGGCCAGAAAGCGCCGCAGCAGGGCCAACATGCCGCCGGTGCCGAGTCGCTTTGCAAAGCGCAGGTAGTCGACAAGGCCTGCCCTGTCGTGCCCGCTCTCCAGCATGCCGCGCGTCGGCCGTACGACATATCTCAAAAGAATGTCTGACAGCGACTGGGTCGAGCGCCGCGGATCGCGCGGCGAGACCGGATGCAGCAGATGATCGTAAGAACAACAACGATCGTATTGATGCCCGTGCTCGACGTAGATAACTCCTTCCTCGTAATAAAACCAAGGTGCAAATTCGATATGGCCGCGCGTCACCGGAGCGTGCATTTCCAGCTGTCGGATGAACTCCTTTTGAACCGGCTCCCAGTGAAGATCCAGGTCGTGGTTGCCGCGCAGCACCACCAGCGTGTTTCCCTCCGCCAAAAAATGCGACAGGCTGTGAAACACCGCGCTGTGGTGAGCACCCACCAGCTCTAGCTTTGCGATCGCATGGTCGACGGCTCCTCCCAGCCCATGGGCGCGCTCCTCGTCGGTGGGCTGCGTTTCCAGCTTTCCAGAAGTGGCTACGCTCATCCCCACGAAATCCACAAAATCGCCGGCCAGCACCAGCTTCCACGGCCTGTCGCCCAGACGATGGGCTCGGTACCAATCGAGCATCGCGACCAGGTCTCGATCCCGCCTCTCGCTCGGCTCCCCCCGCGTCGGCGCCTCCGGTCGGGCGTGTTGCACCAGGTCGCTGCCCAGGTGAACGTCTGAAAGGACGAGGAGGTTGTGATCTTTCAATTCGGTAACCCCCAATTGCAAAAACAAATGCAAAAAGCGTGACAGAACAAAAAACTTCTCTATCTTTATTATGGACCGGCTTTTTCGCCGCGCCAGCTACCACGGACAGCTTTCTCGCTCGGGTAAGGGAGACCAGGGCCCGGCGAACGCGGCGCGCGTTTTGGCTCGCCGGCTCCAGCGCTCGAGGAACCCAGGAGGCCGATGGTTCAAGCAGCTAGTCCATTGGACTCGGGGGTCCGGGGCCCCGATACAAACCTTGGGCTGCTACTTGAGGCATTTGCCAGTAACCGTCTCTCACCGTTCAAGAAAAACGGGGGCTCACCGCTGCGAAACCTCATCGCGGCGTAGATCGTCACACTGTGTCGGCTTTTCGACGACTTGTCCGTTGTGCTCGCGTCGAGAAAACTACACCCTGACCGGTAAGGATTTGCGTGGCAGGGCAGGCGTTTTCAGTCGATAGAGCGTTGAGGTGTGGTGGAGCACGCACGACAATCGGCGTGGCGGTGCAAGCGGCATGAGCGAACGGGAGAGCAGCGCCCGGCTTCCCGGGGAGACACGGGAAGATGCTTCGGCGCCGTCGTCAACGAATTCGCAGGAAGTCGTCTCGGATGCAGTTCCGTTGGTTTCCACGAAAACGTCCAAAGCAAACGCCGACCGACCGGCGGTGGATGAGGATCAGGAACCGGCTCCGGAGCAGCCGAAGCAGCAAACCAATCTCCGTTTGAAAAGCACCGCTCCGGAAGCGGCCCCAGCAGCGGGGCAGGAAAAAGAGAGCCAGCCGCCGACACCGCGTCGGGTGGACCCCGACGCG
>DASXTY010000299.1:0-8824 GCA_036505155.1 Polyangiaceae bacterium
TGGCAGTTGTTGGATCCTCCGCAGTCCGTGTCCGTTTCATTCTGGTTTTTCACCGTGTCTGGGCAGCTCGGCGCCTGGCAGGTGCAGGGCGGCGCCAGGCAGCTATTGTTCACACCGCAGACGCCGCTCTGACAGTCGCCGCCGCAGCTGCAGCTCCGGGACACGTCGCAGCGCGGGCAAGGCCCGTCGGCGATAACGCACGTGAGACCACCGCCGCAATCGATATCCGACTCCAGGCCATTTTTCACCACGTCTTGGCAGGTCGGTACCTGGCAGATCCCACCCCTGCACACGCCGCTGGTACAGTCACCGGAGACAATGCAGCCACCGCCCATGTCACAGCGCTTGGCGCAGGTGGTGCCGCCGCAGTCCACATCCGTCTCGTCCTGATTTCGGGTGTTGTCGGTGCAGGTTGGCGCCTGGCAGGTGAGCCCTGGCCCCGGGGTGGCCCTGCATACCCCGCTCTGGCAGTCGCATCCCACCCGGCACGTCTTATCCGTGCCGCACTTCAGGCCGCAGGCGCCGCCCCCGCAGCCTTCCGCTACCAGCCCTCCACCGCCGCAGTCCACGTCCGTCTCGTTTCCATTCTTCTCCAGGTCGGCGGGATTACAGCTCGGCGCCTGGCAAAGAGACCCGATGCACACCAGGCTCGCGCAGTCGGTCGAGACAGTGCACATCAGCCCCGCGGCGCACCCTGCGCACTCTGGACCACCGCAGTCCTGATCGGTTTCGCTGCCGTTCTTCAGTCGGTCGGTACAGTGCGCTGCCTGGCAAATCGAGTTACTGCACACTCCGTTGACGCAGTCGCGCGCGCCGTCCGCACATCCGCCGCCCACCGCGCACTTGGGACAGGTGCCGCCTCCACAATCGGTGCCTGTTTCCATTCCATTCTTGACCCCATCGGTGCAGCTCGCTCCCTGGCATGCGCCGTTGCAAACTCCGCTTTGACAATCTCCCGCGTCGACGCAAAGCGATCCGTCTGCGCAGAGCGCACACGGTCCCGCGCAGTCCACAAATCGTTCGCCCTGATTCTGGATCCCGTCGCTGCAGGTCGCCGCCAGGCACACGCTGCCCTCGGAGCAGCTGAGACTCTCGCAATCGGTTCCCTGTTTGCAGCCCGAGCCCACGGTGCACTTGGCGCAGTCATCGCCCCCGCAGTCCTGGTCCGTCTCCGTTCCGTTTTTCACTCCGTCGGTGCAACTCGCCGACGCGCACCAGCCGCCGCTGCACACCGCGCTCACACAGTCGCTCGGCGCGTTGCATTTCTTGCCGTTGGCGCACGGGGTCGGGCAGCTACCCCCACAGTCCACATCCGCCTCCGCACCGTCGAGCACCCCGTTCTGGCAAGCTTGCGCGCTGGCGTCCGCCGATGTGTCCAGCCCCTTGTAATCGGGCGAGGAGCAGCCCGTGCTCAGCGCGGCGCCCATCAGCGCCGCGGCAAGGACGCTAAACCAGCGCGTGCTCAATCGACTAGCCAACCCTGCACCGAGGCTCACAGTCCCCATTGGCTGGAACTCTCATCTCTGCGACGTCCAGACAATAAGCGGTCATAGCCACGTGTTTATCAGGAAATAGGCTGGGGCCCATGGACGGGCCGCCTGAAAGATCTGTACTTTTTCAGCATGACTGGGGCCGTGGAGAACGGCTTACACTGCGGGCTTACACTGCCGGATGGGAATGACGATGCCCCGCTCAGAGTGGGCATCTCAGAAATCTGATCCCTTTCAGGCTGGCCAAGGTACTTGGAGATTCAGATGGCCCGCCGTCCGCCGTGTCCGGATTCCCTCAGCGGCGGCATGAGCACGGGCCGTCCGGAGTTGGATAAGAAATGTTTCGACAAGCCTTTGGATACCTGGGATTCCTGGGACTTTTGGCCCTCGCGTGTTCCAGCAGCGACGCCAACCTGCTCGGAGCGCGCGGAACCGGTGGTGGCGGTAACGCAGGGGGCACCGCGGGAAACAGCGCCGGAGGGAGCGGAGCCTTGGGGACCGGGGCGTCGACCGGGACCGGGGGGTCGACTTCAACCGGCGGCCAAGCCGGAGCGGTGGCGAGTGGCGGAGCTCCGGGCACTGGCGCGCAGCCAGGCACCGGTGGCGTCTCCATCTTGCTCGACGGCAGCATCCCGCCGGTGGGATCGGGTAGCGAAATCTGCGACGGCATCGATAACGACAACAACGGCATCATCGACGACGTCGACGTCGGAGGCGACGGATTCTGCGATTGCTTGAACATCGCTACATTAGGACGTCTCGGACTCTGGAGCACCGGTACCAGTCAATTCGTGAACTGGCTCAACAGCCGAACGCAGAAGCCGGTGACGGCACTGGACGATCAGAACCTCACAACGGTAAACCTGAACGAATTTCAGCTCATCTTGGTGCTCAACGTGGCAACCGTGCAGTCCGGCAAAAAGGGCCCTGTTGGACAATCCGAGCCGGTAACCCACTCCTATTCGCCCGAGGAGGCCGCGGCTCTTGCAACTTGGGTGACCCTGAGCGGGGGCGGCTTGATGACAACCCTGGGTTACATCGACGCTGCGCCGTCTGAGGAAATCCCGAACGTCAACCGACTTCTGGCGCCGCTCGACCTCGCGTACAAAAACGACCCCAACGGATGGCTGCTCCAGGGTGACATCGACATCACCGACTGGCTGGTTCCTCATACGATTTCGGACCAAATCACCGCCGTGCATGTACAAAACGGCATTCAACCGGACGCGACACGAGCCGGTACGACCGTTGTGGCCACCGGCGCGCCTCCTGGCGAAAACGCCAAATACACCGTGCTCGTGACCAAGGAATCCGGCAACGGTCGGGTCGCCATGTGGGCCGACGAATGGATTACGTACAACAGCGATTGGCAAGCCACCACCAAGTGGCAAGTCGCGCGCTTCTGGGCGAATGTCTTCAAGTGGCTGACACCTCCAAAGCAGTGCCAGGTCCCGATTCCGCCCAACATCTACTGATCGACCGGAGGTGCAGACTGCGCTACTTGTTGCAATGTGCCGTCACCGCCGCAAAGAGGTTCCCCTTTGAGGTCGGCAGTGCCCGAGTTGCACCTTCGCCCCCGTCAAGGAGCCGCGCCGACGGATGCTCTTCTGGTGCGCGCCGCGCAAAACGGCGACGAAGGCGCCCACGCCGTGCTCTATCAACGTTACGCGAAAATGGTGGACCGTTTGGCGTACCACCTTACGGGCTCGGGCCCGGATGCCGAAGATCTGGCTCAAGACGTTTTCGTGGAAGCGATGGAAAGCATCCATCACATTCGAGAACCCGCCGCGTTTGCCCAATGGCTGAGGAGCCTCACTTTCCGCACCGCCACAAGGCGATGGCGCCGACAGCGTCTTCAAAAGCTGCTCGGCTTACGGCGCGCAGCACCTATCGACGTGGACCAGCTGGTTTCGTCCACTGCTCCGCCCGAAGTCTCCTGGGAACTGCGATGTGTCTACCGTCATCTGGACAAGCTTCCGCCAAAGGTGCGCATTCCGTTCGTCTTGAGCCGGGTCGAGGGCCTCTCGCTCGGGGAGATCGCCGCCGAGCTCGGCAGGAGCGAAGGCACCATCAAGCGTTCTATTCGGAGGGCAGAGCAATCCGTCGCGAGATTTCAGGGCCGAGGAGCCGATTTTTAGAGCTGGAGTCGCCTTGAGTCAGCACAAGCTTTCCGAATTTTTGCCCCGCGAGCTCGAGCCAGCCCATTTCGATCGCCAGTGGGAGCGCATCATTAATCGGCGTCGCGAACGCGCGCAGCAGCGCCAGGGGATGCGCCGGAGCGCGCTCGGCATTTCGATTGCAGCCGTGGTGCTGGTCGGAGCAGGGGCCCTGTGGCAGATTAGAGCCAGGTCTGCGTGGGAAGGCACTGCCATCCAGACGGGCGCGCACCCGCAGTCGCTCAAGCTTCGTGACGGTTCCGAGGTCCGTTTGGCTCGAGATTCGGGCCTGCAAGTGTGCGATGCTCGACGTGACGACGTTTGCCTGCGCGTAGAGCACGGAAGCGCGGAGTTTGACGTCCAACGCGCGAGCCGCATGTTCAGGGTGCGAGCCGGTGAGGTTACGGTGAGCGTCGTGGGCACCCGGTTCACGGTCGAGCATCAGGTGGATGAAGCCGGTGACCACGTACGGGTCGGTGTCACCAGAGGCATTGTGGAAGTCAGCGCCACTAATTTGAAGCCGCG
This sequence comes from Polyangiaceae bacterium, assembly GCA_036505155.1. Classification (GTDB taxonomy): domain Bacteria; phylum Myxococcota_A; class Polyangia; order Polyangiales; family Polyangiaceae; genus DASXTY01. Next base: position 4,172 of record DASXTY010000299.1, read on the forward strand.
ACGACTGCAGGCGGGAGAGCGCTGGTCAATGGGCTGGCAACTCGAGACCGCGCGCCCAAAGACGGAGCACCCGACGGCGGCTGAGCTGCCAGCGCTCCCCACCGCTACCTCCGTTGAAGCGGAAGCTCCGGAGGCAGCTGCGCATGCTGCAAGCTCAGCGAGCAACGCATCCCATCAGCCTGAAACTGCCGCGCTTTTGTGGGAAGCCGCCATCAGCGACCGCCGCCGGGGGGACTCGGTGGAAGAGGCCAGAAAATACGAAGAGATCCTGTCGCGCTTCCCCTCCGATACGCGCGCAGGTTACGCGGCATTTGAGCTCGGAAGGGTGCGCATGGACGCTTTCAAAGACTACGCCGGCGCTATCCCTCCGCTGCGGCGGGCCGTCAAGATGGGATCCGGCACGACCTTTCACGAACACGCGCTCGCCCGGCTTTGCCAGTCGCACGGGTTCCTGAGCCAATCAGCAGCCTGTGAGCAAACCCGGGCACAGTACCTCGACCAATATCCGAACGGTGCCCACGCTCACGCCGTAGCATCCGCTTGCGGGAAGCGTTAGAAGCGACTGACGTCTTTCTCACGCTTGCCCGGTCGCGCGCGCCTATTTAGAGTGCTGGCAATAGGCGTGATCGTATTGTCGTCGGCCCGCGGTCGCACTGAAGAGCCGAGGCGATGGGTGAGCGTCGAGGTTAAAGAAGCCCCGCCACGGACGGCTTCCAAGATCATCGAGGACATTCAAGGCGGTTTGGTCCGCGCGAAAATCCTGGTGCGCTCGGCGTCCGAGCCGCTGCCAACGCCCCCGCTTGCTTCGATTCGACTTTCCGTGACAAGCGAGCTCGAGACGGCGTCAATCGAAATCGTCGACACCATCACTCAGAAGAGCATTGCGCGACGCATGGACCTGCGCGCCGTTGCTAGAGAGGACCGCGGCTTTGCGGCTGCCATCGCCGCCGAAGAGCTCCTGCGAGCGAGCTGGGCGGAGCTGGCTCTGAGCGCCGCGCGCGAGCGAGCCGATGCGGCGCCTGCCGAAGTCAAAAGAGCGGTGCGCGAGTCTTTTTATCGGAGCCTCCCCGCCCCGACACCACCGCCCGCCGCGGCACCCGTGCGCCGCGCCGATGAGCTCGCCCTGGTTTTAGTGCCGTTCGAGCTCTACGGGCCGCCCGAGCGCCGCGTGCTCGGTTTATGGGGTTTCGAACCGCGCTACGCGCGTTGGTTTTCCGAGAGCGCCGGCGCAGAGGTCACACTCATTGGGTTTCGCCGCCTCGTCCCGGTGTCCGCCGAGCACGGCAAAGTTTCTGGGTACGCCGTGCTATTTCAGGCCGGCCCCATACTGCGCCTTCGCCCCACGCCTTCCCTGCGCCTCGATGTTGCAGCAAGTGGCCGCTTGCTGTTTGCCCATCTCGCGGGAGAGCCCAACGGCACCGGGACCGCGCGCGACGCGTGGCGCCCCGCGCTGAGCGTCCAGGCCTTGATTCGACCACATTTTTCCTTGGCACAGCGCGGAAACATGGGCGCGCAGGTGTCCGTCGGCACGGTGCTCCACAGCGTGCGCCTTAGGGACGAAGGAACCGTCGTCCGGGCGATCGAGGGAATCGAGTTGGGGGTGGGATTGTATTTGGCTTTGTCCCTCTGAATTTCGGGTGGCGGTCACGCCGGGTGCAAAGAGAAGATGGGACTCAATAATACTCGAGCGTCGCTTCCACGGGAGCCGGCGCCCCGCACGCCAGGGAACGCGCCCCCGGAGATGCACCGCCGGCGGTGATCAGGAATTTTCCCGGTTCCTGGACGCGTTCGCCGGCATTGTTCACGATGCTGAGCTGGTCCGGGGTGATCTCGAAGCGGACTTCCCGGCGTTCCCCGGGGCGAAGCGGAACCCGCTGAAAGCCGCAAAGTTGTTGGATCGGCACCCGCACGCTGGCGTCCATCTTGTACAAGTAAAGTTGTACCACTTCGTCGCCCGCGCGATCGCCGGCGTTCGAAACGCTGACTGTGGCGACCACTGGCTCTCCGACGGGCACTTTCGAGGACTCCAGAGTCAACTGGTGGTATTGAAAACGCGTATAGGATAAGCCGAAACCGAACGGGTACATCGGCTCCTCGGTCAGATACCGGTACGTGCGCCCCACCATTGAATAGTCCTCGAACGGCGGGAGCTGAGCCAGCGACCTGGGAAAGGTCACCGGCAAGCGACCCGATGGGTTCACGTCTCCGAAAAGCGTGTCGGCTACTGCGTGGCCTCCCTGCTCACCCGGGTACCAAACAAAGACTATCGCGCTCACCAGCGGCTCTACTTCAACCAGGTCAATCGCGCTCCCGCCGGTGAGCACCAAAACCGTCTTTGCACCTGCCTCCCGCAGGCGGCGCAGCATTTTCACCTGATGCTCCGGAAGCCCGATTTGTCGCCGGTCTCCGAAATAATCGCTGGCCACAGCTTCGCCCTCTTCGCCCTCCATCACGGGCGAAGTTCCAAAACAAGCGATGGCCACGTCGGCGCTCGCCGCTCCACCGGTGACCCAATCGATGGGATTTACATTGGGTTCAGTCAGGCGGCAGCCTTTTCTGTACTCAACGGTTTGCCCCGCGCGGGTTTTGGCGACGACGCCTTCGAGCAGTGTCACCAGAACCGGGCTCAGGCCATAATAGTTCCCTACCAAAACATCGGCATCGGCCGCGGTCGGCCCGAGGACGAAGATATTTTTCGCACTCTCCCGAATCGGCAGCACTCCGCCCTCATTTTTGAGCACCACCACCGATTTTGCGGCGATTTCCCGGGCGAGCTTGAGGTGCTTCGGGCATCGAACCACTTCGACGCTCACCGAAGCAAATGGCACCTCCGACGAATCGTCGAACAGGCCGAGCTTGAAACGGGTCGCGAACAGGCGTCGAAGGGAACGGTCGATATCCGCCTCGCTAAGGAGTCCCTTTTCGACTGCCTCGCCCAGTGCCTCGTAGGTGCAGCCGCAGTTCAAGTCACAACCCATCTTGATGGCGAGCGCAGCCGACTCGGCCGGGCTCGCTGTCATTTTGTGCTGCTCGTGAAAATCGTCGATCGCTCCGCAGTCGCTCACCACATGGCCCTTGAAACCCCACTTTCCGCGTAATGTGTCGACCAACAAGGCCTGGCTCCCGCAGCAGGGCTCGCCGTTGGTGCGATTGTAGGCCCCCATCACCGACTCGACACCGGCCTGAACCAGCGCGCGAAAAGCTGGCAGGTAGGTCTCTTCGAGATCCTTGGGCGAAACCCGCGCGTCAAAAACGTGACGGAGCCCTTCCGGCCCGCTGTGCACCGCGAAGTGTTTGGCACAGGCCGAAACCTTCAGATACCGCGGATGATTGCCCTGAAGACCACGAACCAACGCGGCGCCGAGCTCGGCGGTGAGATACGGATCTTCTCCGTAGGTTTCCTGCCCCCTACCCCAGCGCGGATCGCGAAAAATATTGATGTTCGGCGTCCAGAAAGTGAGGCCACGATAAATCCCTCGGTTGCCCTCGCGCACCGCCTCGTGATGTTTGGCGCGCGCCTCGTCACCGATGGCGCTCGCCACGCGAAACAGGAGCTCCCGGTCGAACGCAGCCGCCATTCCGATGGTCTGCGGAAATACAGTGGCCGAGCCGGCCCGCGCCACGCCGTGTAAACATTCGTTCCACCAGTTATATTCGGGAATTCCTAGGCGTTCGACGGCTTTGGCCGCGTGCAGCGTTTGCGTAATTTTCTCCTCCAATGTGAGCCGCGCGACCAGGTCGTCGACGCGGCGCTCGAGCGGCTGGGATGTGTCGAGGTAAAGCGGTCGCTGAGGGCGAAGATCCATGAAAAACCCTTCTAGCAGACCCGGAGATGAAAAGGACTTCCATTGCAAGGGGCCGAAGGTCAGTGTATGGTGTGTCAGTGTATGGTGTGATGTTGGGTTCGGTGCCGATGAGAAAGAAGAACCACTCTCGCCTTCTCGAGGAGCGCGTCATGACCATTCAAGAAGCTTGCCCGGAGGTGCTGTCTGACAAGAGCCATGTGCCGCTCCGGTGGGCATGCGCACTGCTGGTAACGTTGGGCACGGGTTTGGTTGGCTGCGGCGGCAGCACCAGTTCCGGTACGGGCGCCGGAAACGCGGGACAGGGCGGGAGCGCAATCGGCGTTGGAGGCTCACTTGGTCTGGCCGGCACGGCCGGCGGTCCCAGCGGCACTGGCGCGGCACCAAGCGGCAGCGGTGGAACCGGCAACACCGGCCCCTACATGCTGCCCTCGGGATTCACCGGGACGGAACTGGGCGGCTACAAGCTCGGAGATGCGTTCAACAGCGATACACCTCCGAGCGGCACGGGAACCGGAGGTGCCTCCAACACGAGCGGCTGCGGAAGCACTATCCTGGCTGTGGTGCGCGACTTCAAAGGGAGGGACGAGTCCGGTGGCCACCCCGATTTCGAAGCGTACAGTGGGAGACAGCCAACTCCCGGCATGGTGGAGAACGCCCTCGGCATGAACCTCAAGCCGGTGTACACGGGCATTTGCGAAGCCGGTGCCAACATCGGCCCTTGTCCCTACGGCGACCAGACTACGAGCCAGACAGCTTTCGATCAATGGTACCGCTACGTGGTCGACGTGAACCGGCCTTACGTGATTTACCTGTCGCTCGAGCCAAGCAACGGTAACCCCACCTTCCA
>DASXTY010000300.1:0-7872 GCA_036505155.1 Polyangiaceae bacterium
CGGTTCGGACGGCTTTGCGGCGACGGCGCGGGAGAGCCATGGGGAGCGGGTCCATCTCAGAGCCTACGCCGTGGCGCGCGTAGAGATGTGAGCGTTTTCACGCATGTTCGCCGTAACGGTTCTCTTCCAAGTCGAGCCAAGCAGGCGCGACGAGTTTCGAGTCAGCGTTCTTCGCAATGCCCGCCTGAGCTTGGAGGAGCCCGGTTGTCGACGGTTCGACGTGTGCTTCTCGGCTCACCAAGAGCGATGTTTCCTTTACGAGCTCTATGACGACGAAGCGGCGTTCGAGTCTCACAAGACAACGCGGCACTTTCGGGCATTCGACGACGAGAGCAGGGAACTTGTGTCGCAGAAGACGGTGGAGACTTTTCGGCTCGAGCCCTCGCTACCGAAAGCGCTGAGCGGCGCCCCGTCTAGGCTCGCGACGCCATCGTTACAGAGCGCCACAGGCGTGCTGCTTGGCGCCATTGCGGACGACTACACTGGAGCGACGGATCTAGCGGGGATGCTGAGCGCGCAGGGCGTTCGCACCGTTCTTCTCCTCGGCGCCCAACCTGAAGCAGTTTTGAAGGACGTCGCCCCTCATTACCAGGCGGTCGTCGTAGCGCTCAATTGTCGCTCGTTGTCGGTGCCGGACGCACAGCGGGCCAGCCTCGCTGCGCTGCGGCAGTTGCAGCGACTCCGTCCCCGGCAAATCTACTTCAAATATTGCTCCACTTTCGACTCGACTTCCGAGGGCAACATTGGGCCCGTCACGGAAGCCCTGATGCAGGAGATGGCAGTGGACTTCACGGTCGCAGTGCCGGCGCTGCCAGTGAACGGCCGGACGCAGTACCGCGGTCACCTGTTCGTGGACGACAAACTCCTTTCCGAGTCTCCGCTCCGTCACCACCCAATCCACCCCATGACCGATTCGAACTTGGTCCGGCACCTGCAGGCGCAAACAAGCCGGCGTGTCGGTCTGGTGGACCATGCGGTGGTACGCGCCGGCGCTGGGCCGATCGCCGCCGAGATCGAACGTTTGAGGAGCGCGGGAATCGGCATCGCTCTCGTGGACGTTTTAGAGGAGCGCGATCTCGAGGCGATTGCCGCGGCTACTGAGAGCCTACCGCTCGTCACGGGAGCAAGCGGGCTCGGCGGCAAGCTCGTCGCAAACTGGCGCGAGAGCGGATGTTTGATGCCGCGCGAAGCAATGACCCCACCTCTGCCATGGCGCGCGCGGCGAGCCGAGCCCGGAGGCTCAAGGCGTGTACTCCTGATTGCCGGGAGTTGCTCCGCCCGAACGCTCGAGCAGGTCCAGGCGTTCAGAGCCGCGGGATGTCCGACCGTGCGGATCGACCCCAGGGCGCTTTTGTACACTGGTGCCGATGCCGAAATGGCACGTGTGACGGAGGAGGTGCTCGGCGCGTGCGCGATTTCAACGGCCACCCTGGTGTATTCGAGCATTTCGCCGGACGAGCGCAGCGCGCTTTTGTCCGAGGCGAGCTCGCGGGGGATCGACGCCGATGCGCTCCGGCGCGGTATCGAGCGCGCACTGGCAGTGCTGGCTGCGCGCGCTGTTGAGGACGGCATCCGCAAGCTGCTGGTCGCCGGTGGCGAAAGCGCGGCAGCCGTGCTCGATGCGCTGAACGTGCAGGCGCTGGAAGTCGGAGAGGTGCTCGAGCCGGGCATACCCCACTGCCGGACGATGGGTGACCCCACATGCGATTTGGTGCTCAAATCCGGCAACTTCGGAGGACCGGATTTTTTCCTCAAGGCAGCGCGCTTTCTGGGCGAGGAGGCCGCCCGATGAGCACTCTCGAGCTCGAAGCACTTTGCGCCGCCGGAAAGAGCTTTTACGCTCGCGGCTACGCCCACGGTTCGACCGGAAACTTAAGCGTCCGGATCGGCGATCGGGTTCACATCACCGCTGGTGGAGGATCGCTCATGGAGCTACGCCCGGAAGCGCTGGCGGTCATCGACCTCGCCGGCCGGTCACTCAACCAGCAACTCCCCTCCAAGGAGGCCCCGTTCCACCTTGCTGTGTACCGCAGCCAGCCGGCGATGCGCGCGATCGTACATCTTCACTCACCATGGTCCGTAGCATTGTCGTGCCTTGAGAACCCTGAAGTGACACCGGTGACACCCTACTTCGTGATGCGCGTGGCTCCGCTGGGAATCGTGCCGTATTTTCGGCCCGGCTCGCCGGAGCTCGCAAAAGCAGTGGAAGCAACCGCGTCGCGTCACCAGAACATGCTGCTGCGCAACCATGGCCCCATCTGCGCAGGAGGATCCGTGTCCGAAGCGGTGGACCGCGCCGAAGAGCTCGAGGCAACCGCCAGGCTGCACTTCACGCTGCGAGGCGAGAAGGTCCAGCCGCTGACGCCGACAGACGTGGAAGCGTTAATGAGGGGCAATGGGTAAGGGGGAAGCGGCAAGGGTACGCCGACAGCCGGTTGAGCTCGTACAAACTTTGGCAACAATAAAGAAGCGGCTCTCATCCTCCGTTCATATTTCTCCGATATGGTGCTGCCGTGAACCCCCAGTGCAAGATCTGGTAGGAGTTGTACGCAGGGGCCAGCGTTTCCGCGCCGGTGACGGCGCTCCGAGAGGTGCTATTGGTATCGTATACTTGAGCCATAGCGGCGTCCTTTCGGTAGTGGCCAGGAAAGCCAAACGGGTTTGGTTCGTCGGACCGCGAGTTCGAAGTTGACGGAACAGATTATGCGAATATCAAGCACTTACGTATATTGCGCTGAAGCGATGGCTGCGAGTGATCTTGTCCCGGCCGTTCACGACTTCTTCGGTCGTCATAGTCCTGTCGTGCTCCCTATCCTGCGCGCAACCCACTTTATAAACAATTGCTGGAATTTGCGCCGGATCCCGTCAATCTGCCCGGTGCCGATCGTGTGCGCTGCAGCATGCGCCGCATATCAGGGAGCGTCCGAGGCTGCCACCACGGGATTTCCCAATCCGCCTACTATACCGTCGATGAGCACTTGCATCGTGTCCCCCGGCTTCAAGAAGACCGGCGGCTTTCGCGCAAAGCCGATGCCGGCCGGTGTTCCCGTGGCGATGACGTCGCCAGGCTCGAGCGTGATGCTCGCCGTTAGAAACTCAATCAATTCCGGAACACCGAAGATCAGCTGATCGGTGCTCGAGTCTTGCATTGTCTGACATTCAGGACGAGCTTGATCCCAAGTTTGTGCGGATCCGGGATTTGCTCGGTGGTGACCACGGTTCGACCCATTGGCGCGAAGGTGTCGCACGATTTTCCACGCTGCCATTGGCCATCGCCGTATTGAAAGTCCCTGGCAGTCACGTCGTTGAAAGCTGTATACCCGAGCACGTAGTCCAGGGCGCGCGTCGCCTTGACGTGTTTCGCGCGGCGGCCGATGACGACCGCTAGCTCCGCTTCATAGTCGACTTGTTCGCTCGTGGTTGGGAGGACCACGGGTTCACCGGGTGGATTTGCGTACAGGCACCTCGCAAGCTTGAAAAGGGTCGCCCGCGCTCAGGCGTGGTAGACTCTCATGAATGATCACCGTTCGTCGTATTCGCATGCGCCAAAAACCGAAAATTCGCATTGGTCGAGTCAAGTTCGTCCGAACCCAGCAGCCCATGCGAATTGGCCAGGTGCGAATCGAAGAGAGAGCGCCGGGCGAAGCGGTTCAAAAGGACAGATCCAAGTGGGAGCGAGAGTAGATCTGCATCTGAAGCGCCCAGGCGGGGCCCACCTCGCAACCGCGGCGCTGCTCAATGGTGGCTTCGAAGCCGACGCACCGCACGTGCTTCTGCCGAGGCGGGCTTATACGCACCTCTTCCCCGACGCGCCCTCCGGCGCGCACCCTGACTCGGTTCAGACGGCAGGCGGAGCCAGCCCGGTGTTGGTTCTGCCAGATCCTGTCGAAGCGTGCGTCGACGCCGGCGATCGGATGGGGCCTGTTGCAGTCGTGCACGTCATCGTTTCGGAATTCGAAAGCGAAGTCCTGGTGAGCGACACCGCGATCGACGCGCTTGGTCTCGAAATCAAAAGCCACGGCCGAGGCCTCTGGCGTTTCGTGGGTGAAGAGCGGGTGCGCCCCAGCGTTCCCCCGCAGCTCTGGTGACGACCTGACGAAGATCAGCCAGGCTTCCTTCATCTCCGTCGCCTTCGGCATCCGATGGGGGCTAACGGCCGCCCGCTTTGGGTGTCGGCTGCGCGGCCGGCTTTTTCTTGAGCTCCATCAAATCGTTCAAGTTTGCTTGCGCACGCGGATCGGTGGGATCGATTTCGAGCGCCCGGCGGAAGCTCTCTTCGGCGGACTTGTAGTCCTGCTTCAGCACCTGCGCGGTTCCCAAATTGATCCACGCGGAACCAAGCTTGGGATCTTTGGCTAGCGCTTTCTTGTATAGACCCACGGCTCGCTCGACATCGCCCTTGAGTTGGTACGCGTATCCGAGATTCGACAAAAACGTGGCGCGCTCCGGATCGAGTTCCACCGCGCGCTCCAAATGCGGCAGCGCGCGGTCGGGAAGGTTGGCTGCACAGTACGCCGTGCCCAGGTTCGACTGCGCGCGCGGGTCCGTCGGGGCGAGCTGGGCAGCCCGCTGGTAGGCGGCAACCGCTTCGCTAAGGCGACCTTGCATCATGTACGCAGTCCCCAGATTGCTCAGGCGAGCGGGGTTGTCCGGATCCAGCTCGGCGGAGCGCCGGAAACGCTCGAGCGCTTCGGATGAGTGTCCGGAAGCCAAGAGCGCCACTCCAAAGGCGGCTTGGGCTTCGGCGTCCGTGTCGAGCTGCCGCACTGCTTGACCGAGACACGCGAGCGCCGGTTCCGCCCGGCCCAACATCAGCAAAATCCGCCCCCGCTCGAGCTGGCCGGGCGCGAAGTTTGCGTCCAGGCGAAGCGCCGCGTCCAGATCCGCGAGCAAGCGCTCGAGCTTCGGGTCTTGTGGCGCGGAAGCAAAGTCCGAGGGGATGTCCAAAGATGCCAGCGCTGCGCGCACCAGCCCAACTTGCGGCGCCGGATCGCGCGGCGCGAGCTCTCGAGCGCGCTGGAAATGTGCGCGCGCTCCCTTGGGATCATCACTATCCAACGCACGGTCGCCGAGAGCGAGCTCCCGATCCGCTGCGCTGCCGTCACCGCGGGCGAGCCCGCGCGCAGGGTTCCGAGCTCCCGGAGCCGGCCGCGCACCCGCACCTGTGGAAACACCTTTAGCTTGCGCAGTAGCTTGCGAAGCCTTCGACGGCGCGTGCGCTGGACCCCTCTCCCTCTGCGAATTCGCCGCGCCGCATCCGCACAGAAAGCCGGCGAACAGGCTTAGGGAAACGACGGCGTTACGCAGCCTCCGAACGGACACTGTGCTCTTTACCATCGTATCGCAAAAACAGTCGCTTCCCGTCGAGTGTCGTCCCCAGGCAAACCGGCCGCTTCCACAGGCGCACCATAGCCGCCAGCGTGTCCCGCGCATAGTCAGCCCGCAGATCTACGCCCCGGTGATCGTGCCACAATAAGAGCTCGCCCCGATTCTCGAAGTTGGCTTCTCGCACGTAGATGAACGGATTACCGAAGTTGGTGAGCTGGAACAGCAGCTTTTCCTTGATCGCCCGAAATTCCCGGGACTCTATTTCGAAGCGATCGTTCCGGTTCGACCAGGCGAAAGTGAAGAGTTGGTGCTCCATGGCGAACTCGGGCGTCAAGAACTCATCGATAAAGGTGACGTCGTTGTACAGAGCGCGCACTTCGAAGATTTTTTCGCGACCGAGGCCCAACCTGAGATTCCAGTTCTTCTTCACGTCTAGATCGTTGCAATCTTCCCACTCCGGCCCGAACTGCCCCTTGTTCCACCGCTCTTCGATGCTTCGAAATAGCTCCACTCCCAGCTTGTAGGGATTGAGCGCGCCGCCGGCGGTGGACATCACCGCGGCGTTGTTTTCCGCGTAATCCACCACCTCGCTCCAGTCGGCTACCCGCTCGGTCATCATCTTCGAGTGGTGATAGCTGGCCCAGCCCTCGTTCATGATCTTGGTCTGCATCTGCGGAACGAAGTAATAGGCCTCTTCCCGAAGCACGCCCAAAATCTCCCGTTCCCACCGCTCCAGGGGCGCCTGTTCATACAGGAAGAACAGCACGTCCTGCTCGAGCTGCGCCGGAAACCGAGTTTTGCCCTCTTCGCGCTCCTCCTCGAGCTTGCGGCGCTGTTCCTCGATGTACTCTTCCGGGTTGATGAATTCTTCCATGTAATCTTTGGCACGCAGCCTGGGCACTTCTATTTCGGAGGGCTCCTCTTCTTTGGGTTCCTCCCGGCGTCGCACCACAAAACGCGACCAAGGATCGATCAGGTTTTCCAGCGACAGGCAGGTGTCCACCAGCTGCTCCACCTTTTGAATGCCGTGGCGGTCCACAATCCGGCGCAGCAGGGCGCCGTGGTTGGCCATCTTGTCGATCCATTTGCGGTTGGGCCGGTAGCTGCCCTGGATGCGCGCCACCGGGTCGGCGATGTGACCGTTGGAATCGAGATCGGAAGCACGGAACGCGAAATTGTTCTTGAAAAAGTCCACGTGCGCGTACACGTGGCACATGACCAGCTTCTGGTCGGTGAGGCTGTTGCCTTCCAAGAGGTACGCGTACGCGGGATTGTTGTTGATGACCATCTCGTAGATTTTGGAGAGGCCGTATTCGTAGCTCTTGCTCAGCCGTTCGTATTCCATACCGAAGCGCCAGTGCGGATATCGGTTGGGAAACCCTCCGTAAGCGGCAATTTCGTTCATCTGGTCGTAGCTCAGCATCTCGAAGACCACCGGGAAGAAATCCAGGCCGAACTCGTGCGCTACTTTTTCGATCTTTTCCTGATGTTCTTGCAGGTATCGCGGGAGGGCCGTTTTGGTGGCGAATTGCGGCATCGGCTCACTTCCCCTTGCCCAGAAAGTCCTTGATGCTGCTCACGATCGCGTCGCGATCGCGGATCTCGCTGGTAACCACCTGCTCCTCCGAGGAGAAATGTTCGCGCAGGTCTTTGATGAACTGGCCCGATCCGTACGGGCTTTCGACCTGTCCGTGCGCGAACATGTTGACCCTGGGCAAGACCTCCGCTTTCAGAATTTCGATGCAGGTCAGGGTATCGTCCATCGACCAGTTGTCGCCGTCCGAAAAATGGAAAGGGTAAATGTTCCATTCTTCGACCGGGTAATGTTGGTCCATCATTCGCGCCGCCAGGCGGTAGGCGCTGGAAATCATGGTTCCACCGGATTCGCGGGTGCGGAAGAAGGTGTCCCGATCCACTTCGCGAGCGACCGCGTCATGGATGATGTAGCGGCTCTCCAGACCCTGGTACTGCCGGCGGAGCCAGGTATCGATCCAGAAGCTTTCGATCCGCACGATCTCCTTCTGCTCGTCCCCCATCGATCCGGATACGTCCATCATGTAGATGATGACCGCGTTGGCAATCGGCTCGAAGTCCTCTTTCCATGACCGATAGCGCCGGTCCTCGCGCTGCGGCACCACCAGCGGCATCAGAGGATCGTAAATGCCGCCGGCGATACTGCGCTTGAGAGCTTCCTTGTAGGTGCGCTTGAAATGGCGCAGCGACTCCGGCCCCACCCGCCGTACCCCGGTGTAGCGGTCCTTGGCGGCGACGATTCGGCTCTTTCCCTTGTTCTCGATGGCGGGCAGCTCCAGCTCTTCGCCCAAGATATCGGCCAGCTCATCGAGCGTGATTTCCACCTCCAGCATGTGCTCGCCCGGGTCTTTGCCCGCTTGCCCCGCGCCGCCTTCGGCCTCCTGGGACCCCATGGGGTCGCCGATGTCTCCCTCCCCCTGCCCCACTCCGCCGCGCTGTTTGTCGGCAAACGTGAATCGCGGAATGTCGATCTGAGGCACCGGAATGGATACCAAATCCTTGCCCTTTCGC
>DASXTY010000301.1:0-1947 GCA_036505155.1 Polyangiaceae bacterium
TTGCCAAACTCGCTGGTGGGTGATGCTTGGCCCTTGGTAAGCCCATAGATGCGGTTATTGAAGAGCAGGATCTTGGTGTCCAGATTGCGCCGCAGGCAATGCAGCAGGTGGTTACCCCCAATGCTGAGCCCGTCGCCGTCACCGGTGGCGAGCCACACGCTCAGCTCTGGATTGGCGGTCTTGATGCCCATCACGAATGCCGGCGCGCGGCCATGGATGGTGTGGAAGCCGTAGGTGTTCATGTAATAGGGAAAACGACTGCTGCAGCCGATTCCGCTCACCCACACCATTTGCTCGAGCGGGATTCCGAGCTCGGGCATCACGCGCTGGACATTGGCAAGGATTGAGTAATCGCCGCAGCCGGGACACCAGCGCACGTCCTGATCGGTCTCGAAGTCCTTTTTGGTAAGCGGGATCGGTTGGATCACATCTGACATTTCTTTTAGCTCTCCAGCATCTGGCGGATCCGGTCCTCGAGCTCATCGATCTTGAAGGGTTGGCCCTGCACCTTCGGGAAGCTCTCGGCCGGCACCAGATATTGACTGCGCAGCACCTTGACCAATTGTCCGAGGTTCAGCTCCGGCACCAAGACTCGGTCGAAGCGCTGCAGAATATCTCCCAAGTTCCTCGGCAAAGGATTGATGTAATGAACGTGTGCGTGCGAGACCCGGAGTCCTCGATTGCGACAGCGCTCGACCGCCTCACGGATGGCTCCGTAAGTCGACCCCCAGCCCACCACTAGCAGTTTTCCGCTATCGTCGCCCACCTCGATGCTTTGCGGGGGCATGTCTTTGGCAATGCCGGCGATTTTCGCGGCACGGGTCCGGCACATGAGCTCGTGATTCTGTGGGTCGTAGGAGATATGGCCGGAATGGTAATCTTTTTCCAGACCCCCGATTCGATGGGTGAGACCTACGGTTCCCGGTATTGCCCAGGGACGCGACAAAGTTTCCGGATCCCTGAGAAACGGATGGAAACCCTCGGGCTCGGTGCGAAACTTCACCCCGATCTTCGGTAAGCTCTCGATCTTGGGAATCCGCCACGGCTCGGCGCCGTTCGCCAAGTAACCGTCGGTCAACAGCACCACCGGCGTCATGTATTTGATAGCGACGCGCACCGCTTCGATCGCCATGTAGAAGCAATTGCCCGGCGTCGAAGCCGCCATGACGCACACCGGCGACTCGCTATTGCGACCGTAAAGAGCCTGCAGCAAATCCGCTTGCTCGGTCTTGGTTGGCAGCCCGGTGCTGGGACCGCCGCGCTGGATGTCGATGACGACCAGCGGCAGCTCCACCGCCACCGCGAGCCCGATGGCCTCCGCCTTGAGGGCCATCCCGGGACCGCTAGTGGTGCAAACGCCGATATTGCCCGCGTACGAAGCGCCGATCGCCGCGCACACCGCTGCGATCTCGTCCTCGGCTTGGATGGTGGACACTCCAAAATGTTTGTACTTGCTGAGCTCATGCAGCACGTCGCTAGCCGGGGTGATCGGATACGCGCCGAGCACGATATCGAGGCCGCTCAGCTGGGAGGCGGCCAGTAGGCCCCAGGCGGTCGCGGTGTTGCCCCCGATGTTACGGTAATGCCCTTTCGATACCGGGGCCGGCGGAACTTCGTAGCGGTGGTGCGCAATTTCAGCTGTCTCACCGTAGGCATGTCCCGCTTTTAACGCGAGCGTGTTAGCGAGCACGATCTCGGGCCGAGCCTTAAACTTTCCCTGGATCCATTTGACGGTGGGCTCGATGGAGCGACCGTAGACCCAGAGCATCAGGCCCAGCGTCCAGAAATTCTTGCAGCGGGCTGCCTCCTTGGTGGACAGACCCGCTTCCTTAACCGCATTGAGCGTGAGCTTGGTGACGTCGATCGCGAGCACGCGGAAGTCACTGAGCGACCCATCTTCGAGCGGATTGGTGGGGTAGCCGGCTTTCTTGAGATTGTGGGCGTTGA
>DASXTY010000302.1:0-3688 GCA_036505155.1 Polyangiaceae bacterium
CCCCGAGAACCAGCGCTTGCTGCGCGGGGCGCTGGAGTCCGTTATCCCGGCCGAGCGCAAAGCCCAAAATGCCACCGGCCGCGGCCGCCACGGCTAAAAGGAAGGTGACCCGTTTTTCGGCGCTCTCTTCGTTCTGCAAGAGTGAGGCAGCGAGGTGCTCGTATTCCGCAATCAGAAACTCTCGGGAGGACTGGACGCCGAGAGTGGCGCGGCGGCGGATCTCGCTGAAGACGCGGTGAAGGAGCTTATGGGAGTCCTCGAAGCTCGTGAGCTGGATGGCTTCGCCCTCCGGAAGCCACTGCTTCTCTCTGGCCTCCGGCGAAGGAATCTCCTGCGAGGAGTGAATCAAATAGTATTGAACGCGCACGCGCTCGGAGCCCGAGCGGAACGTCAGAACCGGATCGATCGGCCCCAGCGAGTTCCCGATGGCGCCGCCTTCCTCGCGAGCCTCGCGCACCGCCGCTTCCTCCGGGAGCTCGTCCGGCTCGATATGGCCTTTCGGTAGCACCCATTTCGATGGGTCTTGCCGGGCGCGCACCAGAAGCACTTCCGGCACACCGGCTTCAATCCGAAATACAGCGCCTCCGGCTTGCGGGATGATTGGGGTGAGGGTTGACGGTGCCACAGCTCACGCCGCCGCCCCCTCCAGCTCCTGGAATAAGGGACCGAGCTCCGGCCGCGCGCGCAGTGGAGCGCAGAAGCGCGTCGCCAGCTCGAGTAGCTGCGTCTCCAGCGCGTCGGCGCGCTTGCCGAGCTCTTCGAGCTCGTGCTGGCAATGCGCCTGCTCCTTTTCGTGCGCCTCCTCGTGGGCCGCCAGCGCCGTTCTCAATTGCTCGATTTGAAATTCGAGGTCCGTTACTTCGCCCCGGCGCTGCGCCGACCGCTGCTCCGCTTGTTTGTACTTGAGCCCGGCGGCGACCCATGCATCCACCACGTTGGCAACATCGCGATAAGCGACCGCCAGCTCGGCATACGGCTCCATCATTGCCGACCGACCTTCCCAGAGCAGAATTTCGCGGTGCGCTTCCGTTAGCCGCTCGCGTTCGCGCTCCAGCTCGGCCGCCAAACCAGCCGCGACGGCGCCGGCGGCCTTGAACTCGTCGCGAGCCCGGCTTGCGTCCACACCGAGCGCGTGCACTGCATGGCCAAAACGCTCACGACCATCCCAACCTCGAGCCTCGATATCTTCCAACGCGCGCTGCTGATGAATCGCCCGCTGTCGTAGGTCGCCCACTTCGGTCACCAGGCGCTTTACTGCGGAAAGCAGGTCCCCCAGATCCGCCGGACGCCGGGTGCCATACGCCTTGGCCAACATTTCATCGAATACGCGCGTGCGCTTGACCCACTGATCGATGGCCACCGGTGGCAGCGTTTTTGCGGGGCCGCGCATGCTCGAGGGTTCGCCGGCGTCGGCGGGCAGCTCGATTCCGAGCGAACCGGCAATGGCAACCAGATCGTTATGTACCCGGTGGCAATCCACCGGACGATCTTTGGGGTCCTTGGCCAAAAGCTCGAGGATCAGCTTGTCCAGCGCCTCGGGGATTTCGGGGTTCTTGCTGCGCGCGCTCGGCGCGGGCTCCTTGAGGTGTTTGATGAAATAGAGCGTCACCTCGTTGGCATGGAAGGGAAGCTCGCCGGTGAGCATCTCGAACATGATGACTCCCAGCGCATAAAGGTCGGCAGCCGGGCCCGCGTCGATGGAGGTGATGCGCTCGGGCGCCATGTATTGTGGCGTGCCGAAGACCTCTCCGACGCCGGTCAAGCGCGCGTCCTGCAAGGAGCGCGCAATGCCGAAGTCCAGCAACTTTACGACGTCCTCACCCCAGTCTTCTTGAGCCAAGAAAATATTTTCGGGTTTCAGGTCCCGGTGGATGACTTCTAAATCGTGGGCCCGCGCTAGCGCGCGCGAGATTTGAATCAGAATTGGCAGCGCACGCGGGAGGGGAATCTTGCCGTAGTCGAGAACTTCGGCCAGCGTCTTACCCGAGAGGAGTTCCATCACCAGGAACACGCAGCCGTCGTCGGTCTCGCCCTGATCGAAGATCTCGATGATGTTGGGATGCGCGAGTTTCTGGGCGGCCTTGGCTTCGCGCCGGAACCGCTCGCGGATCACTTCGTTTCGCGCCAATCCAGCGCTCATCACCTTGACCGCGCAGGGACGGTCGACCAGCCGATGCCTGGCAGCGTAAACGGTGGCCATGCCGCCTTCCCCGAGCACCGTTTCGATCTGATAACGGCCCGAAATAGTGGTCCCAATGCGCGGGTCCTGTAACTCGGTGAGCTCCGCCCCATCGACGAAGCAATGTTTGCTTTCGTTGGGGTACTTGAGCTTGCAAACCGGACAGGCTTTCACGGTCGAGCCGAGATCCTGGCCCGTGGGCGAGCGGGTTTCCAGCCCTTGCTCGAAGGGCAATGGAAAGTCGCGCTAACTCGGTTTTTCCATTCCCGGCCGGTGTGCTAAAGCGGAGAGGAGCTGGACTTTTGACCCGACGTGGCTGACTGCGGCTCGCCGGGGCGAAACGGACGGGCCCCCGCGTGGCCCACTGCTGCGGCAGGCAATTGGTCGCGAAGGTTCGGCAAATGCCCAATGGTCGAGCGCCGGCAAGAGTTGCAAATCGAAGTCCCAAGCCGCACACGCGACGCGCCGCGGCTCGGCCGAGTGGGGCTCATCGCAGCGATTGGGTTCGTGGTTGGCGTGGCGTGGCCCAGGCTTGCGGGTCTCCAATTGGTCCCCACTGCGCCGGCGGAGCCGCAAGCATCCGCGCCCGGGCCTTCGGCAAGTCGGGAAGCAGGAGTCGCGCCACCGTCGCCCGCTCCGCTCAAAAGCCCGCCGCCCAAACCGTCGCCCTCGGTGCGACTTGAGATTGGCGCCCCGCAAGTCACGAGTTGCAGGGACCGATCGAGGCCAGTGCGCCGACGGTGCGACCCAGTCGACTTTGACAAGATCGCGCGCTCGCGCATCGAAGCGCTTTCCGAGTGCGAAGCCGCCAGCGCCGCTAAGGGACTATTTTCCGTTGGCTTCGCGCTGGATTTCGAAAAGAACCGGATAACCGAGATCCAAAGCGGTAAGAGCACCGATTTTCCCCAATCCACGACGGATGCGCTCTTGGGCTGCGCTAGGAAGGCGTTCGAGTCGGCCTCCCTCAGCGGTATCGACCACGAGCGACAGACCTACACCGTTTTTTACCTCATCAAGTTTTCGCCCCCCGCGTCCGCGCAGGGCGACGAAGCGGTTTCCGCTAGCGGGCGCGCGACCGTGACTTGGGAGGTGGCCCTGATCCGTTCCGCGCCCAAGGAGGGTGACATCCTGGCGCACGTTTTGAGCGGTACTCGTGTCGTGGTGACCGGTCGTCAGGGTGATTGGTACCGGGTCAAATACGACTCCAAGGGGAGCGAAGGTTGGGTCTTCAAGAGCGCCATCGGTCTCTAAAAATCCGGGGTGGACGCAATATATGCGGCGTGACCCCGGGGCGCGTGTTAAATGTTCGTCATAAGTATCGATGCGGACCAAAAACACGGACTCAGACACCCGCCTTGAAGAAGCTGAAGAAGCTGGTGAGGCCCTGGATGATCACAAAGTCCGGCTTTTTTTTGACCACCGGCTCAACCTCGGAACTTGGACTCGCTTGCGCTGACGCATCGCCGTTCCGCGGAGGCGCGGGCGACTTTTCGGGGGGTGGCGCACCGG
>DASXTY010000303.1:0-1502 GCA_036505155.1 Polyangiaceae bacterium
GGCCCGAAAGCGACACGACAGGGACGCGCACTAGGCTAGAGCGTGCATTCAATGGCTTGCTCCGCGAGTCAAGCCCTTTCTTAGTTGGAAATCTCCACGGCTCACGTTGATGTTGTGATCATGCAGCTTTCTGCTCACGGCTCGGCGATGCGTTGAGATTCAACGCCCGCCCTAAAGCCGTCTGCAGCTTCCCCAGATGCTGATGCCCTTTGACCCGGCGCAGCCGCGGCTCGATGTCCAGCAACGCCGCCGCCAGCCAGCGATGCCGCTGATTCGAACTCTTCCAGTGATCGACCTTGGCGCAGCGCTCCTCGACCAGTGCGTTGATCGACTCGATGCAGTTGGTGGTCTTGAACGACTGTCCCAGCAACTCGTACACGCCCAGGCGGTGCAGCGTCAGCGTTTCCTCAAAACCCTCGGCCAAGCTCGCCGCCGCCGACTGGTTACGCTGCTCGAGTTCGCGCTGAAGCGTGCTCAGTGCCGCCTTCGCCTCAGCGTAGCTGGGGCGCTCCCAGGCCCGCTGCAGCCGCCCCCGCCAACTCGCCTGCTCGCTCTTGGGCAGGTAGCTCACCACGTTCTCGCGCTTGTGCCACACGCAGCGCTGCACCAGCGCGCGCTTCTGGAACGCTTGACGTACCGCCGCTCGCAACCCCTTGCCCCCGTCGATGACCACCAACAACCCCGCGGAGAGATCCAGCCCGCGCTCCAGCAGCGAGCGCAGAAACGGCGTGAGCACTTTCTCGTTCTCGGTGTGAGTCTCCACAAATCCCAGCAAGCGCTTCTGTCCGCCCGCGCTCACCCCCATGGCCACCACCATGGTGGCCTCGGCGAACGTCTTGCCATCGAGCAACAAGGCCACGAACTGCTCCCCCGAAAGCTCCCGCTCCTGGAACTCCTTGAGCTTCGCCGCGCTGGCCTCCACGAACGCGCGCGACACCGAAGAGCTCGACAACCCGATCGCCCCCGGGATCGCTTCGGCCGCCAGCGCATAGTTGCGGCACGAGATCCCGTATAGCACCCGTTTGAGCAGCCGCTCATCGAGTTCCCCCGACCCGTGCAGCGCTTGGTAGCTGCGCAGCGCCATCTCCCCGCGTTTGCCACGCACCCGCGGCACCCGGATCGCCACCCGCTGCCCGGCCACCCGCACCGTCCCGGGGTTGCTCCCATAGCGCATCCCCGGAGCCCCGTCGTCGCGCTCGTAGCGCGCCCCGGCCAGCGCCTCGACCTCTTCGTCGAGCACCTGCTGCACGTGCATCAGCCCCAGGGGGATCAGGCTGCGGATCAGCTCCACCTTGGTCTCCAACCCCAGCTCTCCATACTCCTCGCGCCGCAGCACCTGTACCTGCCCAAGACACTGCTTGCGCTTTCGCTTAAGACGTATGACACTGCCCATCTGCGGCTCCTTTCTTCTGCGGTTGACGGACGTCTTCGCAAACGCCATCACACCACAGTCATTGGAGCCGTTTCAATTTCCAACTAAGGATCGCACACTCTCTGCTCCG
>DASXTY010000304.1:0-3646 GCA_036505155.1 Polyangiaceae bacterium
GACCTGCTCAGGATGCTCGACCACGTCCAGACCCCCGACGCGCACCGTGCCGCTGGTGGGCAAGAGATCGCAGGTCAATATTCGAAGCGTGGTGGTCTTGCCGGACCCGTTGAGCCCGAGCAAGCCCACGATCTCTCCGGGCTCGATGGTAGCGGACAGGGGTCCTATCGCCCGGTGATTTCCGTAGTACTTATAGAGGTCTGTGATCTGTATCACGACGCGGTTCAAGCTCCGAGGCCTGCGGTTAGCACAAAACTCCGAGCGGAGGGACCCGGGATTCAGGGACCCGGGAAGGAGTCGACTTATTCCCACGCCGTTTCAAGTCGGGCTACTAGTGTACCGTGCGCGCTGAACCGGACCCGGCCGCCGCGGCCGGCGCGATCGAGACCGCAGCCCACGAGCTCGGCTTTGCAAGAGTGGGGTTCGCGCCGGTCGACCGTTTGTGGCGCGGCGGTCGCGCCCTTCGCACTTGGTTGGCGCAGGGCTACCACGGCAAGATGGCCTATCTGGACGGAAACTGCGATCGCGGCAATCCAGCCGAGCTCTTACCGCAGGCCAAAACCATCGTTGCGGTGGCGCTAGCCTATCGACTGGACCCCCTGCTCGCGCTCGAACGCCGGTCCCCGGAGGCGTCTGCTGCGCGGATCGCTGGGTACGCCGTCGGCGACGACTACCACAGTGTAATGCGGAACAAGTTAGATGCCCTGGGCGTGCGCTGCGCAGCCGTGCTGGGGCGACCCGTGCTGGCTCGCGCTTGTGTCGACACATCGCCCTTGCTGGAACGAGAAGTCGCCGCACGAGCCGGCATTGGCTTCATGGGGAAATCGACGCTCACCATCGCACCGGGCCTGGGCAGTCGAGTCCTGCTCGGCGAATTGCTGCTGGATGTTGAGCTCCCACCCTCGATGCCCATGCAGCCGCGGTGCGGAAATTGCACTGCTTGCCTGGATGCCTGCCCCACCCAAGCATTCGTCGGACCCTATGTGCTCGACGCGCGCCGATGCATCGCCTACTTAACCATCGAATTTCGCGGGGTGATCCCACTCGCGCTCCGCGCACTCCTCGGCGATCGGGTATTTGGCTGCGACGTGTGTCAGAGCGTATGCCCCTTCAATGCGAGCGCGCGGTCCATCCCCATCGCCACGGATCTGGAGACCCGCCCGGCCCTCAAGGCTTTGTCGCTCTGCGAGCTGCTCGATCTCAGCGCATCCGGGTATCGGAAGCTCACCCGCGGGAGTGCGATGCGGCGCGCGAGTCGAGCGCAGCTGGCTCGAAACGCCGCGGTCGCTCTGGGAAATAGCGCCGATCCGCAGGCCTTGCCGGCGCTATCGCGGGCCCTCAAATCGAACCGCTACGCCTTGGTTCGAGGCCACGTTGCCTGGGCGCTCGGCCGGCTCCACCGCTTCGATCCGGCGTTGGTGCGCGCCGCTCTGGAGCAATCTCGATCCAGCGACGCCAGCACTTTCGTACGCGACGAATCCGCAATGGCCTTGGATGAAATGGATGCTACGCAACCAAACTAGTTACCCGGCTCCGCAGCAGCGGCATTTTCCACGATTTCAAGCGTGGGGGAGCTGGATGATTTGGCTTGGTGCAGATCGAAGTCTTCGCGCAACCGGGGAAACACTGGCGAGCGAACCAGCTGATTCAGGAGCAGCAGTGTCTGCCGCGGCTGAAGGTCTGCCAGATTGATGCTGTCTGGGTCTACACCGCGCAATTCATAAAGCTCTGGCAGCGCTGCTTCCAGAGAAAGAACCAGCTTCAGATTTCTTTTGGAGTCGATGAGGCCAACGCGCACCAACATCTCCTTAGACGCGGCGCTGAGCAAGAGCGGGAAGCGACGCTCCGGAGGGTTGGGCAGTACGTACTCTAGCAGGTCCTCGCCGTGGTAACTGTCCATGGGCGTGGTCGGATTCATATATGGAGCCAAGGTCGGCGCCAGGTCGACCAGAGAAACAATTTCGTCGATGTTCCGAGGTTCGACGCCGGGAATCCGGAGCATCAACGGAACGCGAACCAGCGATTCCCACAAGAATACCGAATGCACCCAGAAACCGTCGCGCCCCAGCGCTTCACCGTGATCCGACACGAAAACCACGATGGTCTTCTTTGAGAGCCCCAGTCGCTCCAAACCCTTTAGCAGGCGGCCGAATTGCGCGTCGATCGAGGCTGCGACCACCCGATACCGCCAAATCGGATCGATGGTCGAGACGTTTTGTTTGTGCGCCAAATCTTCGATGTAATCCCGGTCCAGCTCCCGCCAGTTGTGCTGATCGAAATTGAATAACCACAGAAAAAATGGCTGATTGCGGCTCCGCTCCAGGAACCCGAGGGCCTTGTCGACAATGGCCTTGGCGGTCGGCTGCTCAGCGCCGTAACCCCACACCTCACGGTCAGCGGAGTAGTCCTCGACTTCGATGGTGTGTTCGAATTTGAATGTGGGTCTGAGCTTGGCCAGAAACTCGTGGGCGGACTTGGCGATGAACAGAACGGACGTGTGGCGCGCGGAACGAGCTACTTCCAAAAGGTCACCGCTGGCATGCCTATCGACGAAGTAATTCCCACCAGTTATGCTGGGCAGTGACCGCAAGGTATCTGAACCGCTGGCGTAGGCGCGTCGAAAGTTAAGCGTCTGAGGCGCGAACTTCACCACGTTCGGCATGGTGCCCACCTCCCCGGCGACGTCGCTGCGCAAGGTGTCGACGTAATAGATCAATATGTTCGGGGTACCGGAGGCCTCCCGAAGGCTGCGAACCGACGCAACCACTTCCGCGCTGCGAGCGCCCGCTTGCTTCCATTGGTCGCTCAATGCAATCGAGGACAGGTCGAAGCGGGCTCTCAAGCGCTCGACCGATTCCATTTCCGGGCCTTTCCATCGGAGTGGATGGCTGAGAAATGCGTCCGCGATGTGCAGTCGACGCAACATGCGGCCCAAGTAGACTTCTTCCAGCCATACATGACGTAGCGACTCGTCGAGCCATGCCCGCACGCTGCGCGTGCTGGTAACCACCGCCGTCCAGCCGATCAGCAAAGCGGCGAAACTCCCCATCACAGTTTTTGGCACGGCTTGGTCGAACTTTCTTCCGCTCAGCAGAAGCACCAGTGCCCCGCTCAGCATGATCGAAGCCGTCAACTCGAGCAGGGTGTGCAACCGGTAGTAGAGCTCCACGAAGGCGTGGAGATCGACGTAGATGAGCCCGGACGCCACCAGCAACAAGCCCAGCCCGGTGAGCGCGGGCATCAAGCGCTTGCCGCGCTTGAGCTGTTCAAAGCCCGCTATCTGTATCCAGGAAGCGACGGTTGCTCCCACCACCACCAAACATACGAACAGCGCGGGTCCCCAATGTACCCAGGCGGTCTGCCCGATCTGCTCGCCGGAGAAGGTCCACAAGGCGGTGCCCACGCTGGCAGCTCCGGCGACCGTGCCGTACACAAGTGCGCGCACCCAGGCCCGAGCCGCTCCGGCAAAGCGCCCCCGACGCATCACCAGACCCTCAAAGCCGGTCAGCATCCAGGCACCGAGACCCAGCACCGCGCCGGCGAGCAAGTAGAGGGCATGCGCCCCGAGCCAGTGCCGCGTCATGGGAACGTAGGCCCATCCGTTTCGCATGATGGCGTCGATGAGCACGAAACCCCACGCGGAAAG
>DASXTY010000305.1:0-3546 GCA_036505155.1 Polyangiaceae bacterium
CCAGTCGGCCCAGATACACCTGTCGCCGCACCCCATCGGGTAGCGCCAGGGTAACCGGCTGCGCGACGTAGCGCCGCAACCAGTCGAGTGCTCGCGGGCGCGCCAAGTCGTCTGCGGGCAGCGGTCGGCCTAAAAACCGCACTTCCGGTGCTGGCGCCTTGGGATCATCGGGGCTTGGGGCGCGGGGGATGAGAAGCCATCCGATGGCCACGCCTGCGAGCGCGCTGATGCCGAGCAGCAATGCCCCACGAGATTTGACACCTTCGAGCTGCAATTCAGGTAAAACCTGACACTAGCCCCTCGAACGCGTCAAGATCCGGAAAAGATGCTGTCGGAAACGGTTCGAGAGAAACTCGAGGCTCTGCCTGCGAGGCCCGGCTGCTACCTTTTTCGCGATCGCCGCGGCCAGGTTCTGTACGTGGGCAAGGCCAAAAGTTTGCGCGCTCGCGTGCGGAGCTACTTTCAGGCGGGGGCCAGCGATGATCGCGCTTTCATCCCGGTTTTGCGGGTTCAGATCGGCGACCTGGAGACCATCGTCACCGCCACCGAAAAAGAGGCGGCGATTTTAGAAAACAATCTCATCAAGGAAAACCAGCCCCGTTTCAACGTCAAGCTCCGCGACGACAAAGAATATTTGAGCCTCAAGCTTTCCACCGATCACCCATGGCCGCGCTTGGATCTGGTGAGGCGTCCGGAGAAGGACGGCGCGCGATATTTCGGGCCCTATCACTCGGCGACTTCAGCGCGCCGCACGTTGCACCTGGTCGAAAAGCACTTTCAGCTCAGAACCTGCTCCGACCGCGAGCTCGAATCCCGCAAGCGCCCCTGCCTTCAGTACCAGATTAAACGCTGTCCGGCGCCTTGTGTATACGACGTCGACCCTGAGCTCTACGCGCAGCAAGTGCGAGCCGTAGGTCTATTTCTGGACGGAAAACACGACGAGCTTTCGGCGGAGCTGGAACAGCGCATGCAGACGGCCAGCGCTGACCTTGAATTCGAGCTGGCTGCCATGTACCGCGATCAGCTGAGCGCGGTGCAATCGGTGCGTGAGGCCCAGCGAGTGGTCTCGGTTTCCGATCGCGATCAGGACGTGCTCGGCATGTACCGTGAAGGCGAGCTGGTGGAGCTTTCGACTATGTACATTCGCTCGGGAAGGGTAGTAGACGTCGCCTCCTTTTCTTTTGCTCCCTCTAACCCTCGACGGGGCGGGGCCTCAAATCGGGCGGAGCTACCGGACGAAGAGATCGTCGCGGCCTTCGTGCGCGAGCACTATGGCGAGGGAGGAACGGGAGAGTCGCACATTCCCGACGAGCTCATCTTGCCGGTCTTGCCGGAAGCGGCGGACGGCATCGCCGAATGGCTCAGTGAAAAGCGCCAGAGCGTCAGTTTGAGCGAACGCGATGCGCGCGCGTACGGCTCCTGCAAGCTCCTGGCTCCGGAGCGCGGGCTCAAGAAAAACCTTTTGAATCTGGCCACCGAAAATGCGCGCCACGCCTTCGAGGAAAAACGGCGCGCCCATCAGGACGTCGACCTGCGGCTGGCACGTCTGCAGGAACGCTTGCGCCTGCCGACGTTGCCGCGGCGCATCGAGTGCTGCGACATTTCACACCTGGGGGGGCGTGACACGGTGGGGGCGGTGGTTTCGCTTCTCAACGGCGTCCCCGACACCCGACATTATCGGACCTACCACGTTCAGGGCGCATCGGAGTCAGACGACTACGCCGCCATGTACGAGGTCTTGGGGCGCCGGTTTCGGCGCGGTAAGGAAGCGTCAGAAGACACCGCCGCGGGACAATGGGATCTTCCGGACTTGTTCGTGGTCGACGGCGGGCGCGGCCAGCTCGGTGTTGCGCTCGCCGCGGCGAGCGATCTCGGGCTGCACGAGCTCAAGATCGTCGCGTTGGCTAAGGAACGGGAGTGGCAGCCGAGCGAGAGCGAAGACGGCGTTGAGAGCGACCAGAGCAAAATCCTCGACCGGGTTTATTTGCCCGGGCAAAAAAATCCGATCTTACTCCGCCCCAACAGCAACGAGCTCTTCGTCCTCGCGCGGGCGCGCGATGAGGCCCATCGATTTGCCAATCGCGGGCGCAAAAAGCTCGGGCATCGCCGGCGCTTCAGCTCCGAGCTCGACCAAGTGCCGGGTATCGGACCCAAAACTCGAACCGCCCTGCTCAAGGCTTTGGGCTCGGTGCCCGCTATCCGGCAGGCCACCGACGAGCAGATCTTGGCTGTGCCGGGTGTGACCCGACGCCAGCTGGCGGCGCTGAGGCGCCAGCTGGGAAGCACCGGCATCTCCGAAACGGCCCGGGATGGCGCGGAAAGCGGGCCACGGGCGGAAGCTTCAGGTGGCAACTAAGTTGGCTTTGTGGGCGCGGATGCACCAATCCTGTTGGCAGCTGCCTGCGGTTTTCCCCTGGGGAAGGTTCGGCATGGCTCTTGCTGTTCCCTCCTTCGACGTGGTCCCAACTTTTCCCCAATCTGCGCTGGTTCAGCCCGCCTGGAGCGCGCGTGCGATTGACAGAAAACGGGTCCTCCTCGTAGGCTCGGGCGCTGAACTCCGCGGAACTCCGCGGAGCGTCGGTACTGGTCCGGGCGCAAACCCCGGGGTACCCCCCGGGGCCGTTTGGGTGCAGGGGCGGGTTTTTAAGGCGATTCAAGGAGCTATTCGATGAACTCTAGTTTTCAAACGCCTGTGCCAAGCCGGAAGGCTAGCCGGAGCAGGGTCGGTCGGTGGGTGCGGGCCGGCATCGCCTGCGCGGCGAGCGTAGTGACGGTCGGCGCCCTGGCAACGGGCTGTCTGGACCGGCCCTTGGCGCCCGCTGCGCCGCACACCAGCAACATCTTCGTCGATCAGATCAAGCAGACGGCGATCGACAAGATCGACTTGCTCTTCATGATCGATAACTCGATCTCCATGGCCGACAAGCAGGCGATCTTGGCCAAGGCGGTGCCGGGTCTGCTGCAGCGCCTTATCAACCCGGTGTGTGTGAGCACCAGCAATCCCGCCCTCAGCCAGCCCGGGCCGGGCCCAACGGCGCCGTGTCCCGACGGCTACAAGAAAGAGTTCAGCCCCATCAACGACATCCACATCGGTGTGATCTCCTCGTCATTGGGCTCGCACGGCGGGCAGTACTGCGACGAAAAGGTCGAAGTGCAAATCCCAATGCCGCCGCACCTGAACCCCATGTTGAACGACCGAGCGTACCTGCTCGGAAAGGTCCGTCCTGGCCTCTACAGCTTCAACAACACCGGTTTTCTGGCTTGGGAACCCTCTGACACCACTTTGAGCGCCCACGAGCGGGATTCTGCCACGATGAGCAACGACTTTACCAGCATGGTAACGTCGGCCGGCGAGACGGGCTGCGGGTACGAAGCACAGCTTGAGGCTTGGTATCGATTCCTGGTCGAGCCATTTCCACCACAATCGGTCACGCTGAATACGATGACCAATCAGGCGGAGCTCAGCACGTGCACCGAGACCGACAAATCCGGGTGCGACAACGAGCTGCTGGCGCAAAGAGCGTCGTTCCTCCGGGTCGACTCACT
>DASXTY010000306.1:0-3781 GCA_036505155.1 Polyangiaceae bacterium
CTCCCGCCCAATAGACGTACCGCGAGGCGAAATCCCCGTCGAGCAGGGCGTCCAAACGCAACGTCGCGCCCGCGGCTGCCTGTACGTACATGCCGTCAATGTCGAATGCGTTGGAGGCCGTGAGAAGGACGCTATCATTACCGTAATAATCCACCCAGTCGCCCAGCTCGAGCTGATCCTGCGTGAAGCCGGTGATGATACCTCCTACTGATGTGGTCAGAATCGACCAATCGCAACCATAGCGGGAGGCGGCAGTGTCGCAGCTGGTGGTTACGTGCCAGCTCCCACCGGTTTGATATTCGATGAAGAGGCCTACACCGTTGCCGGGATCGATGTGCGTGAGCGTGGCGTCCGTATCGATGCTGACCTCCGCTATCGAGTCCGTTACCGGGCCCGCAACCTGAGTGGGCGCCGGGTAGTCGCCCTTTCGGTCGCGCGCGTGACGGCTCTCGTACCCGCAGCCGACCAGCCCTTCTATGGCGAGTGCAAGCAGGAGCCAGCTACGAATCTTCGTGACGGCCATGCTCAGCGCCGAGTCCGCCGAACGCTGATGCCCGAAGCCGCCTTTCGGCTCACCGCCATGGTCGAGATCGACCGTCGTGACGTCGCGCTGCGCGTGACGACGCCGCTGCGCACGGACCCAGCGCTTTGGGGCGATGGCCCTGCGGTCGTTTGTGGCGGCGGCCTGGAAATGGTGCGGACAGGGTCCGCCGGCGAACGATAGAGCGGGGGTGGTGCGCTGCTCTGCTGCGTTGGGGCGGCCGCCCCGGATGCGCTTGGGTAGGACACGGTCGGGCTGGCCGCAAATCGAGGTACTTGGTAGCTGCCGCTCGGCGTAAACGCGTACCCTCGAAGATCGCGCGAATAAAAGTCGGCTCGGCGCACGTAGATGTAACGCGGGTAGTAATCGCGGTAATAGCCTACCCAAACCAGCCTGCCCTCGATCCAAATGAATGGAGGCGGCGTTGGCCACCACCCGACGTAAACGCTGCGCGGGTAAAAATCCCACGCAACCCAAGCATCCGAGTACACCGTTCCTGGGATCCACACCCAGCCGAGATCCTCAGTCCAAGCCCAACGCCCGTAATGGAAAACAATCCAGCCGAACGGATAATCACTAACCCAGACCCAGCGATCGGCGCCGGCGACCTCCCAGTGCCCCGAGCTGAGATACGGCGTGAAGCTATCGCCGATGACGGCGCGATTCGGAATCCAAACTAGGCCTAGCTGCTCGTGGCGCGCCCAGGAACCGTAGCGCCTGAGGTGCGCTCGGAATTTCTTGAGCACGCGCGGATTGGATTCATCTTGCCCCGCCGCTTCGACGGGGCGGGCGGCTGGCTTGGCTGCCCCTTGAGCGGCCGGCGGACTGGATGTCGTTTCGGACGACTTTGCTTTCGGCGGTGGGTCGAACCAGGAGTCGTCTTGCTCTACTGCCGAGGCCGCCCCCGTGACCGCGACCAGGGCGGAAAGAATCAAGCCGGTCAACTTGGCGGCTCGAATCGCCATACCAATATGATGCGCCTCGATGCTCCACCAAGCAATGTGGCCCAACCAGCCGGCCAGTGTCTTACACTGTGGAGATGCTCGTTTTCGAGGCGGCGCTCGAGCGCGTGCTGGCTGAAATGCCCCTCTTGGCCGTCGAGCGTGTCAATCTGACCCATGCTCACGGCCGAGTGCTCCGGGAGACGTTGAGAGCGATCGGCCCCCTGCCCCCGTTCGATTACAGCGCCATGGATGGCTACGCTGTCGCCAGCGCTGAGCTCACGGGCAGCGGCCCGTGGACCCTGCCGGTGCGCGGCGAGAGTCGCGCTGGCTCGCAACCGTCCAAATTCGTCGCCGGTTGTGCGTGTCGCATCTATACAGGTGCTCCCGTACCGCCTGGAGCCGACGCGGTGGTGATGCAAGAGCAGGTGGAAACTCAGACGGACGGCCAAAACACCCATGCGCGTTTGTCCACCCGACCCGCGCCGGGGCAAAACGTGCGGCGTCGCGGCGAAGATTTGCCTGCCGGTGAGGTTGCTCTCGAAACCGGCACCCGGCTCGGACCACATCAGCTCGCTTTGTGTGCGGCCGTCGACCGGAGCCAGATCCTCGTGGCGCGAAAACCCACGGTCACCGTCATTCCAACCGGCGACGAGCTTCGCCGACCCGGCTCCACACCGAAAGCGGCGAGCGTCCCCGAATGCAACGGCATCAGTATCGCCGCCATGGCGGATTGGGCAGGCGCCGCGAGCCGCGTGAGGGAACCGGTACCGGATCGCTCGGATGCGCTAGTTCGGGCGCTGAGCGAAGCGCTGCTGGACAGCGACTTGGTGGTCACCATCGGAGGAGTCAGCGTGGGGGACCATGACCTGGTCCGGCCCGCTCTGGAAGAGCTGGGTGTGACTCTGGACTTTTACAAGGTGAAAATAAAGCCCGGCAAGCCGCTGGTGTTCGGCGGCACCGGTCAGCGGAAAATCCTCGGGTTACCCGGCAACCCGGCTTCGGCACAGCTCACTTTCCGATTGTTCGGCATCCCCGCGCTGCGCGTCATGCAGGGCGAGAAAAACCCACAGCCGCGCTTTCAAAGCATGCGCCTGGGCGCAGCGATAAGACAAACGCCAGGTCGGCAGGGTTTCTACTGCGCGAGTGTCCGAGACCAATCCGCCTTTGTATTTGCGAACCAATCCTCCGGAGCGATAACCAGCTTGGCGTGGGCGGATGCACTGGTGGTGGTTCCCGCCGAGTCGGAAGGGTACGAAGCGGGTGAAACGGTGCAAGTGCTGATGCTCGGAGATAGACCCTCGGGGACAGCGGGTCCGTGATCTCGATTTCAATCCGCATTCCCTGTTTCCGGTTCCTGTTCCCAGCCCACCCAGCTAGCCCCTGAGGGCCCATGCTCGCGCTTCCAGATGGGGACGCGTTCTTTTACCAGGTCAATGAACAGCCTACAGGCGCGAAATGCTTCGTCTCGATGCGGAGCGCTCGCCGCACAGATCACGGCCGACTCGCCGAGCTCGAGGCTTCCCACTCGGTGCACACAAGCTAGACGCACACCTAAAATACGCTGGGCGATCTCCCGTTCGATGCTCTCCATCTCCGAGATCGCCATGGGGCGGTACGCTTCGTATTCGAGCCGCGTTACCGGCCGTCCGCGGTGGTTATCGCGCACGGTCCCCACGAACAGCACCGTGGCGCCCGCCCCCGGATGAGCGACCGCTTTTAGCACTTCATCCGTCGACAGCGCGACTTCGCGCAGGTCGAGCAAGGGCTTCACGCGGAGCTTCCTTCAGGCGGATATTGGCCGCTTCGGCCACCCGATTTGAAGACCAGTCGGGTTGGGCCGATGATCATGGAGCGGTCGAGGCTTTTCATCATGTCGTAGATGGTGAGCGCCGCCGTGGAAACCGCCACCAGAGCCTCCATCTCGACACCGGTGCGGTCGAGCGCTTCAACCGTGGCTCCCACAGTCACCGCGCTCGCCGATTCCTCCACCCGAAGCTCTACGCTCACATGGGTTAGGGCTATAGGATGACACAGGGGAATGATTTCCGAAGTACGCTTGGCGGCCATAATTCCCGCCAGCCGCGCCGTCGCCAAAACGTCACCTTTGGGAACCTCCGCGCGCAGCAGACGAGTGAGCGCTTCGCGCGTCATGCTGACCCGGCTTTCCGCGATCGCGCGGCGGAGGGACGGAGGTTTGTGCGACACGTCCACCATCACGGCGCCGCCCCGGGCGGCCGCCACCAACTCCTGATACGCGCCGAGTAAGCGACGGGCGTCGCGGCTGCCCGCTGTTTTG
>DASXTY010000307.1:0-5604 GCA_036505155.1 Polyangiaceae bacterium
CTCCAGCACCAGCAAAGGAGAAACGTTGCGCGACACGGTGGCGACTCTGGACTCCATGCACGCCGACGTCATCGTGATACGGCACCCGTCCTCCGGTGCGCCCCACTACGTAGCTAAGCGAACTCGCGCTGCAGTGGTCAACGCGGGCGACGGAATGCACGAGCATCCCACCCAGGCGCTGCTCGACGCTTTCACCATTCGACGGCACAAGGGCCCGGATTTCAACGGCTTGAAAGTTGCGATATGCGGAGACATCGCCCACAGCCGCGTGGCCCGCTCCAATGCGCTCCTGCTCACCATGCTGGGTGCGGAAGTGCGCGTCTCGGGACCGCGTACGCTGCTGCCCCACCGAGCAGAAGCGCTGGGCTGCAAGGTGTTCGATCGACTCGAGCCGGCGCTGGAGGGCGCGGACGTGGTGATGATGTTACGGATTCAGCGCGAGCGACTGTCGGGAGCGGTTTTCCCGACCCTCCGCGAATACGCCAGGGTATTCGGCTTGAACCGCACTCGGCTCGCGCTGGCCCGGCCCGACGCGATCGTGATGCACCCCGGGCCGCTCAACCGCGGGGTGGAAATCGCCGACGACGTCGCCGATGGGCCGCACAGCGTCATCTTGAACCAGGTCGAGGCGGGCGTTGCCGTGCGCATGGCAGTGCTCTACCTATGCGCAAGGGAACCGGAGACGAGTGCGTGAGCGACTGAGCTCGCTTCGCTTGCGGAGACTGCACTGGGGCGGACGGGTGGCTCCGGTTGCCGCGGTGGTTCTTGGGCTCATCGCTTTCAGTCTCCCCCCGCTTTTGAATGCAGCCGGGACCCAGTCCGACGCTTCCGTGGTCGGATTGCAGGCCGCGCACTTGTTGCGCGGGGAGTGGTCGTGGTTCCTGTGGGGCAGCGGCTATCAAACATCCGTCGATTCGGTGGTTGCCGCTTTGGCATTCCTGGTTCTAGGGCCTAGCCCCTTGGCGCTCACTCTGTCGACCTTCGCGGGTCACGTAGCGCTGATTGTGTTCGCCTACGCAACCGTCGAGCGACGGGTTGGGCCGTGGCCGGCCGCGCTCTTGGTTTCGCCTTTAGTTTTTACGCCGGCACCGCTGCACATCTACATCTTCTACCCACCGCGGCAGGCTGCGCTCACCTGGATGTTCGCCGCCATTTGGGTCCTTGACCGCGCCCCTGCCAAAAAATGGCCGGGGTTATGGCTCGCGGGCGGCGCGTTCGGTGCAGGTCTAGCTTGCTTCGCCGACCCCTATGTCTTGTTATTTCTTCCGCCGCTTGCGGTTTTCATTTGGCTTACAGCGCGCGAGGATGTCGAAGGCGCTGTTCCGAACCGTGACTCCTTGAAAACGCGTCGCGTCTTGGTTCGCACAGCGGCCGGCTTTGCCGGAGGGCTAGTGGGTCTGGTCCCGCTTTGGTTCCTCTACCGCTCGGCGGGGGCTTCACATAGCGTGTACGCGGTGAGCGGCGGCGTTCTATCGCATAACTTCAAACTTTTAATGGAGCAGTGTTTGCCATCGCTGATGAGCACCACGGTATATTTCACTCCCGAAATGCCGGTCACTCAGGTGTGGCAAGCCCCGATTTGGTTTCAATGGATTCAAATAGCGGGTGCCGCCGCTCTGGTCGCCGGAGTGGCTCTCGGTGGCGCTGCGTTCGCGTTTCGGCGTCTGCCGCTCATGGTGCAAAGGTTGGGGGTTTTCGGAGCCTCCGTGTGGCCGGTCACGCTCGGGGCGTTCCTGGTTTCTCTGATGGTCATGGACCGGCTTTCCGCGCGGTATTTGAACGCGATGATCTTGACCGCGCCGTTTGCTTTGACCCCCGGGTTGTGCCTCCTCGGCGCGCGGCGATTCGCATTGGCGTTGTCGCCCTACCTGATATCGGCCGGCGTTGCGGGCTGGCTGAACTACGGAAACGATGTGAACGGCTGGAGAATGCGGCTGGAAAATGGGCGCGCACAGGACGAGCAAGCCCTTATGGCCATGCTTCGCGCACGCGGCATCCACTATGGAACCAGCGACTATTGGGTTGCCTACCGGTTCACTTTCCTGGCGCGAGAAAATCCGACCGTCGTGCCCTGGCAACCGCAGCTCGACCGGTACCCGCCCTACCGGAGTGCTTTTCAGACCCAATCGACGGTCGCGTATCTGTTCGATCCGTGGCGCTCAGGAGAGGCCCTCGCTTACCGTGAAGCGCAAATCCGAAACGGTGCGACCGACTTCGAACCGGTATTCGGAAAATATCGGGTAGGGCGGTATTCGGTGCTGATCCTGAAGCGCAGGAGCGAGCGCTAAGGGCGCGCGAAAGAATAACGGAACGATTTGAACCGTGGAAGGAATGAAGAAACAGAAAACCGAGAACACGAATTCAGCCGCCTGGTTCACCAAGCGCGATTTCGTGCACTTATCGCCCGGCGCCTATCGCATTCGCTGTCGCCTCGAGCAAGCCCAGGAGCTGCTCGTGAACACTCAGGCGCCACTGGCGTCAATCGCCGAGCGCCTCGGCTACTATGACGAATACCCGTTTGCCAGCCATTTCAAGCGCTTCAACGGCATATCGCCAGGCCGCTTTCGCAGGCTTGAACACAGCCGATGAACACCGGCAGCGAGCTTCATTCGCCCCTAGCAGTCACCCAGCGTGCTAGCTCTCGAGCGAACGCTTCGAGATCGGCTATGCCGCGCGTGGCGGCTTGGAAAATAGCGGCGATGTCCGCACCCTGATATCCGTGGGCCACGATGTTGCGAAGACCAACGGCGCGCCGCAAAGCTTCTGCGGTCGAGTCCGAGAGAACGCCACGCTCTTCGAGACGGGTAAAGCTAGTTGCGAGATTAGGAGCCGGAGGCCACGCCTCGTCGGCGATGAGATGGCTCGCTATGTCGGCGCAGAGCTGCACCGCGAGCATCAAGTTGAACGAAACCAGGTCCAGAGCGTCGCGATCTGAGGCCAGCTCGTCCGCGGTGGCTTTTGCACGTGCGCGAATGCGCGCGACACGATCGCTTAGCTCGGTCAGCTTGGCAGCGACGAGGTCACGATTGACCATCTAGGAGTCCGCGTTCGGCTACTCGACGCAACCATGCGTCGCGCATGCGCGCGTACCAAGGTCGGTCGGTTTCTAGGATGCTCAGAGTTCGAGCGCGCCATGCCGATGCTTGTCCCGGTGCTCCTTCATGGATAATGACACCATCGCGGAGCAATTCTTCGAGTAACGGCACTCCAGGATCATCCAGCGATATTAGTTGTAGCTCGCGGTCAACATGCCGACTGAGCTCAGCCGCAAGCTCCAAAAGATCGCCCCCGGGCGCGTACACCGCTATGTCGATATCTGAATGTGCAGTGCCTTCGCGGCGTGCCAGCGAGCCGAAGAGAAGCGCCAAGCGCACGTCTCCCCTTCCGCGCAGCGCGTCGCGCAGGGTTTCGACTAGCCGCTCCGCCTCATACGAGAGCATGTTCTTACTGTAGCATGGTGCTGCCCGCTACCTCACGTATTGCGAGAAACATCGCTGAGTCAGCATTCAGCGTTCGCCTGGGATCAACCAGGGGCACGGCTCGAGCGTGCACATAGGCTTTTCACAGGTCCGCGATTTCCGGCACACCAAGGAAATCGGGGCCATGTTGGCACTTGCCCGGAGCTGTCAGAACTGCGCCGAATTCATCGTCAGATATCACGAAGAAATCATCGGACGGCTGATTCCCCTGCAGGACCTGCAACACGAGGATTCCGGCGCCTCGGTTTCCTGGAACTCCGTAACCTCTGAGACTACCACGCGGCACGCCCGGCAGCCAGCCCTGCTCGACCGCCTTGGACGTAGTCGAGGAACATATCGGTGGCACGGCTCGTCGTGAAGGTTCGTTTCGTGTTCGGAATTACAAGCGCCAGAGGAATAGGTGTAACCGCCTCAAGCTCAGTCTGCAAACTGAACGCATACCGGCCGGGGACAGCGCGTGACTTGGCCCGTCGGCGCAAGACTTCCGTCATCTGGATCAGTCCGAAAGAGCACGAGGTTCTCGCTGTCCTGATTCGCAACCAAGAGGAATCGCCCGTCCGGAGAAATGGCAAAGTTTCGCGGGGTCTCGCCGCCGCTCGACACATGCCCCGCCGGGGTTAGCTTCCCGTCCAGTCGGTCCACTCGAAAAATCGCAATGCTGTCGTGGCCACGATTCGAGGAATAGAGAACGCGACCGTTGGGATGAACGTGGATGTCGGCTGCCCACTTTTGGCCGTTGAAATCCTCAGGCAGTGCGCTTTCGGTCTGAAAGGATCGAAACTCACCGGTCAGCGGATCGAACCGACAGGAGCTTACGGTGGCATCGAGCTCGTTGACGACATACACAAAACGAGAATTGGGGTGGAATACCAAATGGCGTGGACCGGCGCCGGGATGAACACGAAGCGCAGGGGTCGCGAGAGGTGTGAGCCGGCCCTGGGAGAGCGTACACTGCCAGATCTTGTCCGAGCCCAAATCACAGACGTACACCCAACCGCCGCTGGGCCCTAAGGAGATAAAGTGAGGATGAGGCTCCGATTGCCGCTCCGGGTCGGCGCCCGAGCCTTCGAACTCTGTCGAGGTGGACTCCCCGAGCGAGCCGTCGCCGTGTAGCTCGAAGACTGCGACATTGCGGCCGTCGTAGTTGGCAGTCATGAGGTATTTGCCGTCCGGCGTGGTGCTGACGTAGCAACTGGCTGCGCCGTGAGAGCTTTTCTGGTTGAGGAGCGTGGTCCGTCCCGACGCCATATCCACACGGTAAGCAGAAATCGCTCCGACGCGCCGCCCCTCGAAGTCGTCGATCTCGCTGGCCGCGTACAATACGTCGCGGCCTGGACTGAGGCACAAGAAGGTTGGACTGATCACACCTTCCGTAACGTTCGATTTCGTGAGCCCGCCCGAGCTCGCGTCGTAGTCGAAACAGTGGATGCCTTGCGGCTCGCCGCCGGCGCGCTCCTTGTCCTTGGTGTAGGTCCCGATGTAGATGCGCATTGAGCTCTCCGCGGGAAATCTCTGCTATTCTAGTAATCTTGAATAGAATTGTAGTCTACGGGGCCACCTCGGCGGGGATCGCAGCCGCCGTGCAGGTGGCTCGGATGGGGTGCGCCGTGGTCTTGATCGAGCCTACCGCAAGGCTCGGGGGCCTCACGACCGGCGGGCTCGGCGCGACTGACATCGGGAACAAGGCCGCGATTGGCGGGCTCGCTCGTGAGTTCTATTGTCGGGTTCGCAAGCACTACCGACAGCCCGCGGCGTGGCGCTGGCAGCGCCCCGACGAGTACCAGAGCCGGGGTCAGGCGACGACTGATCCCGATGAGGAGGCTCAGTGGACCTTCGAGCCGAGTGCCGCGCTTGCGATCTTCCGCGAACTACTTCGCGAGCACGGGATCGCGGTCGAGTACGACGAGCCGCTCGACCGCCGGCCCGGCGCGGGGGTGCGCCGGGAGGGCCGCCGAATCGCGGCCTTGGTCGGGACGTCAGGTCGTGAGTACCGGGGCCAGGTCTTCATCGACGCGACGTACGAGGGCGACTTGATGGCGGCATCGGGTGTTTCGTACCGGGTCGGCCGCGAGGGGGAAGCCGAATACAGCGAGACGCTGGCGGGCGCTCGCCGAGATCTCGACCA
>DASXTY010000308.1:0-1883 GCA_036505155.1 Polyangiaceae bacterium
ACCGAAAGGGTGGCGACCCATCCGAATGGGACCCCGCGCTGCGCGTCCGCGAATTCCCGGTGGCCCGTTGACCGACTCACCCGCCCCGCTCGAGCCCCATCAACTCGAGGAGCTCGAGTTCGAACGCAAGCGCCGGCGATCCCAGAAGTTCCTGGCCTTCGACATGATCGCGGAGCTCCACGGGCAGGCGGAGTGGCAGCGATTCCGGCGCTCCGATCCGCCGGAGTTCCTCCGATCCAAGATCGACGTGCAGGCCGGGCCAGCGGGGCTTTGGTCGGGCGTTCAGCTCGATCCATACGGCGCCGCTTTCCTGCTCCGGTTCGAGTGCCCGGTCTGGCGGCCCGGTAGCGTCAGGCGCTTGGATCTCAGCCTCAGCCGCAGAGAGATCGAGCGGGACGAAAACGACGACTTCCTGCGCTTCACCGCCGAAGACGCGGCGGGAATCATTCGGCGAGAGAGCGGCGTCGACACCCGAATCCTGGTGCGCGGAAACCGCGAGGCTTGGAACTGGCACGAGGATCACAAGTACGACCAGCCGACGCCGGGCCTGTGCGCCCTGCCGCCGCGCAGGCGTGTGGCCGGAGAGTTCTGTGGAACGTGCAAGGCTCGGTTCCGGACGGAAGACCTGCGCGCGCGCTTCTGCGATTCGTCAGGAATGCGGCTGCCCTGCGGGCACCAGTCGGTTGGCGTTTGGGAAGAGGAGATCTAAGCGTGATGCGCACCTACATCGCCATGTTGCGTGGCAATGCCGCCTCGTGGCTCTTTTGCTTTCGCAGTGGTCACGTGACTACTTCGCGTGGTACCAAGAAAAAAGCCACCGCGCTCGCTTCGACTCGAGCCGGTGGCCAGAGCCCGCTCAACACGCGGGCATACGAGGTAAGTAGCACATGATGGGCTGTTTCAGTGTCAATTTCTGCCATTCGAACCTGCTGGTGATCGCTTGAAATGCTACAAGCTCGGCAGCACCCCAGCGGCCCCAGTGGGGGAAATTATGAGCGAGCTAGGCGCGATCGCGGACAGTCTGCGCGATTGCGATTACGGCTTCGTGTGGTTGGATGGCGATGGTCTCTCGGCTCAAGTGCTGGCTGAGATGCTGTACGCCGGTAGCAAACCGATCTTCGTAATCGAGCAAGGCCCTGAACCGAGGACCGGTCCAACATTTCTGGCAATACGTGCCCGCAATCACGTGGTGGTCGACATTGAGGCGACCGAGGAGGAGGCCCTCGCGATTGCTGAGCTGTGCGCTAACCATGCCTGTGGCGCAAAGATCTCAATCTTCAGCGCAAACATTCAACGTTGTTTTGCGGTGGCAGAGTCACCTCCAGAGCAACGGCTCGCGCTGCACCTCTGCAGTCAGCTGGATTTCTTAGCGACGGTAACGCCGCAGTTTCCGATCACGATCGACGGAAAGAACTATCGAGCAGACTTCATGGTCAAATCCGGAAGTCTTGAGTTGATTGTCGAGGTCGACGGCCACGCTTTCCACGAGCGAACCAAGGAGCAGGCGGCACGGGACAAAAGCCGTGATCGGGCGATGCTCGCAGCGGGCTACAAGGTGATGCGGTTCACCGGTAGCGAGGTCTGGAACACCCCGGTGAAGTGCGTCGAAGAGGTGGAGCGAATGGTGAGGGTCGCCGAATGAGCGGACGGACTCCGGACGAAGGCCGATACTCCAAGGTGTCGCGCCGCATGTGGGACGACGAGCGCTTCCGTGAGCTATCGCCGGCCCCACCGAACGCTCAGACGCTTTGGCAGCGTCTGCTAACTGGTCCGGAACTCGGATGCGTCCCAGGCCTGTACACAGCGCGGCTCGGCGGGCTCGCCGACGCTCTTGGTTGGCCGGCGGATGCCTTGCGCGAAAAATGGGATGAGATCGCCAGCAA
>DASXTY010000309.1:0-2066 GCA_036505155.1 Polyangiaceae bacterium
AAGACAAAAAAAGTCTCCAAGTGGTATAGCGATGCTGGGGTGGCCTGCGTTGTCCCAAGTAAACCGAAGCAAGCATTCGCGATAATGGTTGGATTGCGTCATCCAGATGTGGGTGATCTGTCCCGGCCCCGCAATATCCGCCAGCACGCGAGTTTCGCCCGGCTGAAGGATCCAGAAGTCGGCGTTACGCCCGGATCGATCCCAGGATGAGACGCGACCGGTTCGGCGATTGCTGATTTTGGTCAGTTCAGAAAGCACGGATGGACCTGAGGCAAGCAGCGAGGTTTCAGCGGTTCATCTCTGAGCGAGCCAACGGGTGTCCGAATCCAGCGTCACCAAAAGGGCTTCGTGCGTGCCCGGCGGAGGCTTACCGCCGTGGGGCAGGGGCCGCATCAAGAAGGCGCCGGGCTCCTGTGGGCTCGCTTCCACGGCTACCCGCACCGCTTGCCGGCGTGCAGGGCTGACCATGGGCGCCGGCTGCATCGGTCTGGGAGCAATTGAGGGGGTAGCTCTAGGTTGGCTGGCAGCCGGATCGCTCGCAGCCGGAGGCGGCGGTCGCACGGAGGGTGCACGCGCGGTAGCGGTGCTGGCGGGGCTCGATGCAGCGGGTGGACGCGCGGAGGCAGGCCGACCTCTGGGGGCCATGGAAGTGGTGGTGGAAGGTGCGGGCGCCCTGGCTGGCGCATCGGCGCGCGTGGAAGGTGCAGGTGGTCGCTGCGAAGCCGTCCGCGCGCGCGCGGACGGGGGCAGGGGACGCGCCGCGGCACCGGCTGCGCGTGGTGTAGATGCTGCGGCTGGCGCTCGCGATGCAGATGCTGCCGCGGCGGAAGGGCCGCTGCTTTCTTCTGGTGCTCCAAGCCCAATTCGGGTTGCACTGGGCCTGGGGCGCGCAACGGGGAGTCGTTTAGGAGCGCTCACTTCGGTGGAGGCTTGAGCGGTTGCCGCATCGGATGGCGTTGCTGGCTGCGCAGGCACCGATTGTGCTGGAGATGGTGTCGGGGCTGGTTGCGCGACTTGTTGCGCGGGCGCGGGTTGTTCGGGCACCGATTGCGCCGCGGAGGCCACCGATTGACCCGCGGAGGCGGCTTTGGCAGCCTCCTCGCTGAGCTCTGCTGCAGCTCGGGCGAGCGACAAAGCGCGCATGTCGTTATCGGTTTCGCTTGCGGCCTCGGCTGCTCTCCGAAGCCAGCGCAACGTTTCTTGCGCGTCACCTCTGGCGCCGTAGATTTGCGCGGTTTCCAACGCGCTCACCACGTCTTCGGCGTCGTCAGCTTCCGGGCTGGGTATGTCAATCGCCATCGGGGCACTCTAGCATAGAGTAGGCTGTTTACAGGGATAAACGGGGTAACGAAAGGATAAACGGGGCAAGGATTCATCCACGGAATTCAGCGGACAAAACCCTGCTCCCCGTGGCTTTGCTCAGCGGGGTCCTTCCTCCTCCTCCTCTTCGTCGGTCTCGTCGTCCGGCTCCTGCCCGGCGGCCTTTTGACTCACGACCGCGTTTGGGTGCGCGCTGGGTTGCGCCGATGACGGTTCTGGGCGCGCTTTGCTGCCGCGGCACGCAACGACACCGGATGTCATCAGGATCGCGATAACGAGAGGGCTTTTGGACACGAGCTGCTTGTACCGCATTGAGCGCGGAGGGACACGCTTAAGCCGTGGTGGTTCGGCAGTGTCCTCCCCGTTTCGGCGTCTTGACACGGGAGAGCACGCAAAGTAGACCTCAAGCGCCCCCGCGGGAGTAACTCAGTGGTAGAGTGCCACCTTGCCAAGGTGGACGTCGAGGGTTCAAATCCCTTCTCCCGCTCTATACGAAGCTGTACGTCAATAATGCGCACTGACCGCTTTTTAGGGAGCTGAGCGGAGACGGGCGTGCGATGAATGCGTCGAGGGTGGCCCTCGGCCGGAGGTCCTTCGGACCGTGACCGGCCTCGGGACCTTACGTTCGGAACTGTTCGGTCCTCAACCCAATTTGCGAAGCTGAGCGGAGCTAGTCAGCCGGTTTCAAATCCCTTCTCCGCTCTGAGCAGAGCCACACGACGCTAATCCTCGATGGGCGCTTTTCA
>DASXTY010000310.1:0-2645 GCA_036505155.1 Polyangiaceae bacterium
GATCGAGTCCCATCCCGGCCTTCAGGGAGGGTGCATCTGGGAGTTTTTGGACCACGGGATCGTCAAGCGAGACGAGCAGGGGAAGGAATACTGGGCGTACGGCGGAGACTTCGGCGATGAGCCCAACGACACGAACTTCTGCTGCGACGGGCTGGTTTGGCCCGATCGAACGCCGCACCCAGCGATGTGGGAGTGCAAGAAGATCTTCCAGCCCTTGTCGGTGACCGCGCCGGCGCTTCAGAACGGCGAGCTCTTCATCCGAAACAAATACGACTTTTTGAGTCTATCGCACCTCACGGGCCGCTGGGAGCTCCTGGTCGACGGCGAGCTGAAAAATGAAGGCGAGCTACCGGAGCTCACTGCCGGGCCCGGGCAAACTCAACGCCTCCAGCTGCCGCTTCCGCATCCGTCTGCGCTTCGAACCGGTCAGGAATGTCACCTGACCTTGCGTTTTTTCGACACGCGCGCGCTCGGGCCGCTGCCGAGCCATCGCGAGGTTGCGGTGGAACAATTCGAGCTTCCCGTGGCCGCCGCGTCTGCACCCGAGTCGAGGCCAAGCCGGCTGCAGCGGCTCGAGGTTTCGGAAAAGGGCGATGAGGTAGTGATCCGCGGGGAAGGTTTCGAAGTCGGAATCCAGCGCTCCAGCATGAGCCTTACGCGGTTTCGCGAGGGCGAAGACCTGCTCTTCCAATCCGGACCGACGCTTTCACTCTGGCGGGCGCCGACCGACAACGACGGCATCAAGGCGTGGGACCTCTACGACAAGAAGAGTTGGGCCCCCAAGGCGCTGTGGCAGTGGATGGATGCGGGGCTCATGACGACGACCCAGCGTTTAGAGAGCTTCGATCTGTCCGAGGCCGATGGCTCGGTCCGCCTCCGCGCGCGAATCCTCACGGTGGGGACAGACGCTTCTAAGCCGGTCATCGACGATCGGGAGCTAGAAATCTTTGCCGACGGTGAGTTGAGCTTTTCGCATGGCCTAAAAGTGCACCCCGAGCTCTGCGAGCTACCTCGGCTCGGCGTGCTCCTGACCGCACCGCCCGGAATGGAGCAGCTCACGTGGTTCGGGCGCGGCCCCCACGAAAGTTATAGTGACCGCAAGGCCGGTGCGCTGGTCGGCCGTTACCACGGTACGGTCAGCGCGCAATATGTGCCTTACATCATGCCCCAGGAGCACGGAAACAAAACTGATGTGCGGTGGCTCAGCTTGCGACGCGAAGACGGTGTTGGACTGTTGATCATCGGTCGAGACCTTTTCGAAGCTAACGTCAGCCATTACAGCGCCCAAGCCCTGACCCAGGCGCGCCACACTAACCAGCTTTTTCCGAGTGATGAGGTGTACGTGCACATCGACGTCCGTCAGCGAGGGCTGGGCGGCGCCAGCTGCGGACCCGATACGCTCGAACAGTATCGGATTCGACCCGGCGCGTATCGTCTCGAATATTCGATTATCCCCCTCGGCTCAGCTCAGGATCCCAGGGAAGTACATGGCCGGCACCGGCCGACTTCTCGGTCCGGATCAACGGCCACTTAGCGCAAATCGAGCTACTTCGATTGCGTTGGTGTGGCTGGCGTCACAGAGTGCGTGCTTTTAGCGGTGCAGAAATAGCCCACCGCAAGAAGCAGGGGCAGGGCCATGATCAGCAGGACGAAGAGCACGCCACCGGTCGCAGTGCTGCCCGTGTTCTGCCAGGGCATGTTGCTGACTCGCGGCCCCCGCTCCGGAGCGGGGCTTGGATTCCCTGTAGTTGGTTCGGCCATGGCTATCCCTCCTTCGGATATGCCCGGAATTTTGATTCTACTCTCGAGCCTTCTTAGGGGCAACGAAACCCCCTTTTTGCACGCGCGTCTTTCCGAGTGCCGCTGTTTTCCACAGGTTTATCGCACCAGGTTTATCGCAATCCAGTATCAACGCAATTATTCACTGATGCCGTGCTCCCACGCACGCCTACATTCACCGAGCATTTGCGACAAGGTGCGCCAAACCTTATCTTCACCACCGCATCCGATGCCCACTAGCAACGCCCTGCCCAATCTTGAAGGCACTCCGCGCGCACGCCTGTCTTTTTTATGCGTCGCGTGCACCGCGTCGCTACTTGTGGCTTGCAACAACCCCCACCCCACCGCAACTGCGCCAGCAAGCAAGATCGCCGCGGACGCGAAAACCAGAGAGGTTACTGCCATGCGTTTGACATCAACCGCATTTCAGCAAGAAGGAGCCCTTCCCAGTCGGTGCACTTGCGAAGGGCAAGACATTTCGCCAGCGCTCAGCTGGGAGAAGATTCCCGAAGGTGCCAAAAGCTTGGTGCTCATCGTGGATGACCCCGACGCGCCCGATCCCGCGGCGCCCAAGATGACTTGGGTGCACTGGGTCCTCTACAACATCCCAACCTCCGCGAACGGATTAGCGGAAGGCGTGAAAACTCTGCCGGAAGGCACTCGCGAAGGCTTGAACGATTGGAAGCAGACCGGCTACCGCGGCCCCTGCCCGCCCGTCGGGCGCCACCGCTA
Source organism: Polyangiaceae bacterium (assembly GCA_036505155.1). Lineage (GTDB taxonomy): Bacteria > Myxococcota_A > Polyangia > Polyangiales > Polyangiaceae > DASXTY01. Next base: position 2,512 of record DASXTY010000310.1, read on the forward strand.
CTATCACAAGCTCTACGCGCTCGACACGGTGCTACCGGACCTCAGCTCGCCCACCAAATCCGACGTCGAGGCTGCCATGGCCAAACACGTCTTGGCTAAGACGGAGCTCTTGGGGACGTACAAAAAAGGCCAAT
>DASXTY010000311.1:0-1987 GCA_036505155.1 Polyangiaceae bacterium
CGGACCACGCGAAAGATTTCGGGCATCTGATTGCCGGGCGTCGCCACGGTAATGGGATAGCCGCCGGCGCCGAGCCGGCGCAGACACGAAGCGGTATACATTCCCCCCACCCAGGTTCCGAGCGCGAAGCAAACCAGCGCCAACGTGCGCATTTCTTTGGCCTGGAAGGCGTCTTTCAGTACTTTTTCGAAACACTCGAGGCTCGGAAATTCGTCGGCCATCGAACGCGGCCAAACCGCCGGCTCACCGGTCGATCCTGACGACACCGCCAACATGTCGCAACCTCGGAGCGCGCCGGAGCGGCACAGGTCAGGCAAAGGGTTTGGCCGGTGGTAGTTCTGCTTTGTGGTGATGGGCAGGCGCCGGAAATCGTCAATGCTTCGGACCGACTCGGGAAGGATGCCGTACTCCGAAATGAGGCGGCGATAGGCGGGCACCTCAGCCACCGCCGAATGAAATAGCTGGATGGCGAGGCCTTCGGCGGAAACTTCCGGTGGATGGTGCGTTTGACCCAGCTCCGACAAACTGGGACCTAAAACTGCTTGAACATGACCAAGCCCGCTTCGCGCGCGCTCAGAACCGGCGCTACCGCCATGCCGCTGGTTTGCCCCGCTGGGGCTTCCTCTCCGCCGGTGAAAAAGAAGAAGGCGCCCGCACCGAGTAGGACCAGACCCGCCGTAAACGAAACGGTTGAAATGGTTGCCGCGTTATTAGCTTGGCGTCGCAAATCGAGACCGCGTGGATCACAAAAGTCCTGCGCATCGCAGTGGCCGTTATTGGAGTCGCTGAGCTTGCTCTTGGCTTGGAGCCCCAAAAAAGTGCCAATGCCCAGCGCGACCACTCCGGCGCCGCCGAGCGCGATTCCAAGAGTGCGCCGGGGAAATCCCGAGCTGGATGTGTCCGCGCTGAGAGCCGGGTTGGGTTTCGCCGCGGAAGCCGCGGGAGCCGGCTCGGAGGCGTCGCCCAAAACGGGTATTTCGAGAGTCTGAGTCTTGCCGGCTTCGAGCTGCAGGTTGGCGGTAAAGTCGCGCTTTCCTGCCGCCCGGGCTTGAATCGAGTGCGATCCTGGATCGAGCCGTAGGGGTTGCTCCCTTTGGGCAGGTTCCACCGGCTGCCCGTCCACCAAAACTTCTATCGCGCTTTGTCCTCCTGCCAGCTTGAGCTCGAGGGTGGACACCGACGGCTCGAGTTGAACCATGCGTTCGTGGGCGAGCTTCTCGCGTTTGTCCTTGCGCGCCTTCGCCATCTGCTCCGCTTCGCGAAACAATTCGAGCGCGCGCGCCGGATGTTTCGTCTTTTGCAAGCAGTCGGCCAGATACATGGTCACCCCCAGTCCATTGGCGATTTTTCGGCTCTCTTCAAACTTCTGGCAGGCCGCTGCGTCGTCACCCGACTCCGAGAGTCGCTGCGCCTCTTTGAACAGCGCATCGGCATCGGCGGCTGCATCCGCGAAGACGGATGGCGCTCGGAGCAAAAGTGCCAGAACGATACAGCCGGAGCTCCCGTAGATGAGACTGCGAACCATCAGTCTCGACCTCCGAAGCTTGGCTTCTTTCCGGAGCCGCCCTTTTTGGGGCTGGACCCAGCTTTGGGGCGCACGGGAGCCGAAGCGACAGCAGACGCGCTCGCGCTGGCTGACGGAGCGACCGACGCGGCTACGGAGGGCGCTGCGCTGGAGGGCGTTTCGGGGGTTTTTTGAGCCAGGAGGTCCACCTGGGTGCTCGGAACGACTTCCGGCGGCTTTGCCGATGCGATCGGGTTCTGACCAGCGGCCACCATGGAAGAGCTCTCCGGAGCCTGCGCCACCGCGCGTGGTGCCAAAAACATCCGGTAGACCAAATATCCACCACCGATGAAGGTGCCCATGACCAGGAGCGCCACCGCGGACAGTAGCGCGATGGTGCCCGGCGAGATCGCACGCGACGGATTGGTCGCGGTGAAGCTAGATGCGGTGGCGTGAGGCGAAGCGCCGCCCTGGTTTTCACTG
>DASXTY010000312.1:0-6171 GCA_036505155.1 Polyangiaceae bacterium
TCACGGCGGAGGGTTCCGAAGAGATCGCGAGCGAGCTCAAGCTGGCGCTTTCGAGGGGCGAGCTGCCCTGCATCGGGGCGACGACGTCAGAGGAATACAAACGAACCATTGATGCAGACGCAGCGCTGGCGCGGCGCTTTACTCTGGTAGAGGTGGAGGAGCCGAGCCGAGAAGACGCATTTCTCATCCTCGCCGCGCTCGCGCCCAAACTGGGCGAGCACCACGGCGTTCGCTACTCCGAGCCGGCTCTGGCGCTCTCGGTAGCGTGGTCGTTGCGTTATCTGCCCGGGCGGGCGCTGCCGGACAAGACCGTCTCCATCCTCGATCTCGCCGGTGCACGCGCGCGACGGCGCGGCGCCGCTTCGGTAGAATCGGAGGCGGTTGCCGAGGTGGTGGCAGAGCTCAGCGGCGTTCCGATCGAGCGGCTGCTGGAGACCGACGTCGAACGGATGTTGCGGCTGGAGCAAATCCTGGAAGACCGCGTGGTAGGGCACACCGAGCAAATCGGTCGGATCGCGCGCATTCTCAGGCGCAATGCGGCCGGTCTCGGCTCCCGCCGTCCCATTGGCACGTTCCTGTTATTGGGTCCCACCGGGGTCGGCAAGACCGAAACCGCCAAGGCCATTGCGGAAGCGTTGTTTCATTCGGATTCTTCGATGACGCGCCTGGACATGTCGGAATATGCAGAGCCGCATGCGGTGGCGCGCCTGATCGGATCGCCTCCTGGCTACGTCGGTCACGAAGCCGGCGGCCAGTTGAGCGAAGCGGTCCGGCGACGCCCATATCAAGTGATCTTGTTGGACGAGATCGAAAAAGCCCATCCCGAGGTGCTCACCGCATTCCTCGCGGTGTTCGACGAGGGCCGTCTGACGGACGGGCGCGGGCGCACGGTCGACTTTACCAACACCGTGATTGTGATGACTTCCAACATCGGTGTGCAGCAGGCGGGCGGACTCGAGCACCGGCGCGTTGGCTTCGGCAATCTCGACCGCGCGGCGAGCGCGAATCAGTTGGAGCAACATTTCGTGGCACAGGCTCGAAAGACGCTGTCGCCGGAGCTTTATAACCGGATCGATGAAGTCTTGGCGTTCGCGCCGCTCGACAGCAGCGCTCTCGCCGAGGTGGCGCAGCGCCTGCTCATGGGAGTGGCGGAACAGTTGCGTGAGCGCCACGGGGTGCACATGGACATCGACCCCGAGACCGTCGCTTACCTTTTCGAGCACGGAGGCTTCGAGCCTTCGCTCGGCGCCAGGCCGCTCCGCCGCGCCATCGCCCGGCTGATTGAAGCCGGCCTGGCAGAGAAAATTCTTCAGGGCGAGCTCAGAGCTGGGGATACGGCGCGCGTACGGGTCGACTCCGGAACGCTACGGATCGAGTCATCCGGCCCCAACGGCTAACGGCTCAATGCAGCGACGCTTCTAGAGCTCGCCGATAACGGTCGCGTCGCGAGTCGTCACCCAAGACCTCGTAGGCTTCTTCCACCACCATCAAGATGGTTTCCACATCACCAGCCAGGTCGGCGGTGCGAGCCGATAACACCCGAGCTGGATCAAACTGCGTGCGGAGCGCAAGGTAAGCTCGTTGAACATCGTGCAGAGTCGCGTTTCGGCCCACGCCGAGCAGCGCGAAGTAATCAGCCTCTTCAACCAGAGCCAAGCGGGCTTGAACCCGGCGTCGAACTGCCTCGTCGTCGAGCGCGCTCGAGTCTTCGCCGCGCGAAAAAGCTTGACCCTCGCGATCGGTCCGGACCTCCTCGATACCGAGCTCGCGAATTGCATACAGCACGGTTGCGAAGCTGGGCGAACCGCTGCGTGCGATGGCTTCGCCCACGCTGAAACCGTCGATCTCTTCAAGTAACAGGTTGGCGGCGTCATCCAACCCGCACTCTCGAAGCAGGTGGTGATACGCGCCGCTCAGCAGTTGGGCTCTCGGGCCTCCCAGCGCTCGGAGCGCCTCTTGGGTGGGTAGAACTCGGCGCACGATCTCCACCAAGACCTCTGCCCCAGGCGCGCCCCCGAAAACCGCCGGTTCAGCCTGCAGTCGGCTGGGGACCTCCTGATCGACGCTCGCAGTGCCTTGTGACATGAGCACGATGTGACCTAATAGCCATTCGGCGTGCGCGCGAAGCACCACCCACAGCTCGTCCTGGCGCAGGTGTCCGTGCGCGATGAGCGCCGCGCCCGCGTGACGCCCGAAGTGGGGCAAGCGCGGTCCCAGGTGCGACGCCGTCTCGGCAGCGATGTCGCCCCGCTCCGCCAGAAATGAAATCAACGATTCCCCTTCGACCCCGGAAGCGACGGTGACGAAGTCGCCGTCATGGACCACGACTCGCCGAATCCCGGCAGCCTCTTCGAAGGTCAGCGCGCCACTGAAACGCGAACGCACGACGCGCGCGAGCACGCTTACGGTTTGCCACCGAGTGAGAACCGTCGGGATGTCGAGCTCCGGGGCTTTGGTGCGGAGCGCCGCTGAATCTTGCGGTGAAGTGTCGGCCGGGGGCATCCCGGATACTGCGCGAGGTGGCGTCGTCGAAACCGGCTCGGGCGCTCTCGGTTCCGCCGACGCCTGGAAATCGGATGCTCTGTCAACGGCCGGCTCCGGAGCTTCCGGATGCGGGACACTGCGGGAGTCGTACGGTAGTGATGTCGGCGGCTGAGGATCGGCGGAGGGCGAATCGGATCGCCGACGTGGGGGCGTGGTTACCGCCAATGAGGGCTGAGGAGCTGTTTGCGAACGGGGCTGCGGGGGTGTCGGTGGTTGCGGCTCCCCGGCCGCATCAACCAGCGATTCCGGGGCGGGTTGCGACACCGTTGCGCCCGTCGGGGGTGGCGCGGTTATGGCTCCGGGAGTGCCGGCGCCGGTTTGAGCGCGGACTTCCGAGTCGCCGCGGCCGGGGTCGGAGCCGCCGCGCGTGTGAGCCCCGACTGGGGTGAATTCTTCGTCGTCGTAGTCCAGCGATTCGTCCAGGGCCTCGAGCACATGAGGCGGTACTACCGCGTCGACTTCCTCCTGCGGACTGAGACGACGCGACATCGGGCTTGCTGAAAGCGTCGAGTCGCTCACGCGCTGTTCGGCATCCATCAGCAGATTGGTCACTTTGGAGCTGAGCTTCAGCTCGCCAATACGGCGGGCGGCCCCGGCGCGCTCGTCCCAGGATGCCAGTCGAGCAGGACCGGCCGGCGGCGCTGAGCTAGGCGCGCTGGGAGGATAGCTCGTTCCGAGGCGTGGACTTGCCGGCGAGCTCGGCGATGCACGCGTCGTCGCGCGGTCAGGCCCTTCGCTGCGTAGCGGAGGTGTCTCAGGATGAGCCAGGCGACCCTCGTAACGATACGGCGCCCTGGTGGCGGCAACCAGGACCTGTGAACGATGCACTCCTGGCGGAGCCGATGGTTTTGTCCCGCTCGGCGGCGGCCCGATAAGCGCCTCGACTTTCCTGAGCAAAGAATAAAGGTCCACCGGCCGAACGAAGACGGCGCTCGCCTCGTGCGCGATGCGGTCCGCCATCTGCTTCAGGGTTCGGCCGGCCCCACCGATGAAGAGCACGTCGACTCGGTTTCCATCCGGGAGCTCGCGAAGCTGGCTTGTCGCCTCGAGCGCGCCCGCTGCGTCCACGTCGCAAAGAATGAGCGCCGGACGCTGCACCGCCACTCGGCGCACCAGCAAGCCCAAGGGGACGTCCACGACGGTGTATCCGCGCCCTCGCAAGGCGCCGGTAAGCCCCGCCCCCTCGGCGGACGCGTCGCTGGCGAAGATGAGTGGTCCCCCGCTCAAGGGGCGGTCGGACGTTTGCTCCGTGGAGCGAGCATCCGACTCCGAGGCCGTGCTCGGCGCTTCGGTCGCTTCGGTCGCCCCGGTTTTCGTCGGAGGCTCCGGCGCGTCCGACGACGATCCGGGGGGAGCCCCAGTGGATTCGTTTGACGTCATTCCGGCTCAGTCGTGAGCGCTGGGTGCGCCGTTGTGCGACGCTGGGTTGGCCGGGCTCTTGGAGCGGCGGGCAGAAAGCGAGCGGCCCACTGCCTCCCCGAGCTTCGGCCAAAAACTGGCTGAAACTACGGCAAGCACCACAAAAAGCACCACGAAAAGCTCGCCACCGGTGAGTCCCAACAAGATCGAGTAACTGATACTATCCCCTTTTTCGGGCGGCGTGATCGCGATTGGAAACTCCCCCTTGGGCCTCGACTGTGTTCTTGGCCTTGGCTCGAACCTCGGCCAAAGGCAAATGATGCTGGCGGCTGGAGTGCGGGCGCTCGGAAAACTGGGCAAGCTGGTCGCAGTCTCGGCGCTCTATGAATCCGCCGCCGTTGGTCCAGAGCAACCCGACTACCTCAATGCGGCGGTTCGGCTAAAAACCAAGCTTGGAGCCGAAGAGCTCCTCGAGGAGCTGCATCGCATCGAGGTCGCGTCCGGGCGCGTGCGCAGGGAACGTTGGGGTCCGCGAACGCTCGACCTGGACATCTTGTGGATACTCGGTCTGGTGCTGAAAAAGAGCGGTCTCACTGTGCCGCACCCCGAGCTACCGAAACGATTGTTTGCCCTCTTGCCATTGCTGGACGTTGCTCCTGAGGCAAAAGACGAGCTCGGCCGCCCGTACGCCGCGATGGCGAGCGAGCTGGATGCAACGGTCGTGCGGAGGTTACCTCGAACGCATTCAGGAGGCTGGCTCCTCCCCCCCACAACGTTGCCTCCCCCTTTTTCGTGACGGGCGTTCGGCACTGCAGCCCCTGCGTCCCCCGAAGAGGGCGCCGGCGGGCGTGGGAGCAGGGCCGGTCTCTAGACGGCTGGTCGCCGAGATGCTACACGGCGCGCGCGTCAGGACCGGTGCCCGGCCGTAGCGAGCTTGCGATTCGACGCTCGCCCGGCGGCTGCGGGCGTTCGGTTGTGGTGCAAACCCAGGTGTGGCCTTGTTGATCGGAGACGTTTGACCTGCACGTGGTTGGACCCATGTTTCTGAGCGGAGCGGTCGGACGGACGGTCCTGGCGGCGGGCACCGGCGCCATCACGCTGGACCTCGATCGAACGGTGTTCCTGCAAATGGCGCTGTTCGTAACTTTGGTCGCGCTCCTAAAGCCGCTTCTGCTCGATCCCCTCTTGAGACTGTTTGCGCTTCGGGAGGCGCACACGGAGGGGGCGAAGGCCCGGGCGCGGGACCTGCAAGAGCGTGCAGGAATCCTGCTTCGACGCTACGAGCGGGAGCTCGTCCGCATCCATCAAATCGCAGCCGAGGAGCGCGAGCGGATGCGAGCCGAGACCGCTCAACTGGAGGGCGAAATCTTGCGCCACGCGCGTGAAGCCACCGCAAAGATCGTGGCCGACGGACGACGGCGCATCGAGAGCGAGGTAAACGGCATCCGCTTCGAGCTGGGTCGCCAGTCAGAACGGGTCGCGCAGGACGTGGTCGGTGCTGTGATGGGTCGGAAGGCGGAGTGATGCGCTTATACAAACGCGAGTGGTTGCTCCGGCTCGGCGCCGGGCTACTGGCTCTTTATATTTCCGCCCCGGCAGGGGCTCGGGCAGAGCCCAAACCGTCCGGTCGGGTCGAGCACGCCGATCATGCCGAAGAGCATCGCGTCTCTTGGGGCGAAGTGAACTGGTACTACGGCATGCTGCGTGAAAGGCCGGGGGTGGCACCAAGCCTTTTATGGCGGCCCCCGGGAATGCCGGTGCCGGTGGCAGCCCTGGCGCTCAACAGCGTTTTGTTGCTGGGCAGCCTCTATCTGCTTTCGCGCCGGCGTATCGCGGCCGCCCTGGTCGAGCGCAAAGCCACCATCCTGCGGGACATGGAGGAAGCCGCAAACATGCGAAGGTACGCCGAGTCACGACTCGAAGAGTACGAAACAAAGCTTTTTCGCTTGGACGAGGAAGTCGAGCGAGTGCGCCATGAAATGCGGGAGGCGGCCGAAATCGAGCGTGCACAAATCCTCCGGGAAGCGGAAGAGCGGCGTGACCGCATGCACCGGGACGCGCTCCTGCTCATCGAGCAGGAGCTCCGCGCAGCGCGAGAAGCCCTGTACCGCGAGGCTGCGCGGGGTGCCGTCCAATCGGCAGAGGCTCTGCTCTTGAAACAGATGACCATCGCCGATCAACAGCGACTGTCGCGTGATTTTCTGGCTGCGCTCGGGCCAGCCATCCAGTCCCTGGAGATTGCGCCTTGAACTGGACTGCCATAGCGGA
>DASXTY010000313.1:0-2417 GCA_036505155.1 Polyangiaceae bacterium
GCCTGCGTCGGAATTGAGCGTGGAACCAAACGCCTCCGCCGCTTCGGCCAGCTTCAGCGCCGATTTTTTCTGCGTGCCCTCCGTGAGCATGCGGGCCATAAGCGCAGCCAGCCCGCTTTGATGAGGCCCCGCCGAACTGGCTCCGCAACGCACGGCGACGGCGAGCGACACCACCTGCGCCGGGCGGCGCACAACGAAAACGCTAAACCCGTTTTTGAGCCGCGTCCATTCGGGCGCGGGGTAACTGAAGTCAGACGCGCGCCCCAACTCGGGTCGTTTCGCGCGCCAGCTCTGAGCATCCGGTTTTACCGCGTGCAATCTCGCCACCGGCTTTGGCGGCGCGGCCGGGCCTGGTCCTGCGCAGCAAACAGCCGTCACCAACGCCATCATCAGCTCTAGCGGGCGCGTAGCCAGATCGCGCACCGGTTTCACGGCCCTGCCTTGGTTTTAGTCTCTTCGCGGGTCACCACGACCACGCGGGTGGCGGGCATTAGGTAGTGACCCATGACGCGCATCACGTCGGCACGGCTGACCTTGTCGATCTGCGCGAGCCAACCGGCGAGCCCACCCGGGTCGCCGAGATAATGATTGAAGCGCTGAAGGATTCCCGCCTGCCCTGCGTCGCCGCCTGAACTGTTGAAAAGCTGCAAGCTGTCCATTACTTGGAGTCGAATTCTGCGCTTTGCCCGAGAGAGCTCCTGCTCGGTGGGTCCGCGCTGTCGCAGGACTTCGAGTGCTCCGTCCAGGGCCTTTTCTAGCTTTTCTTCGGCTGTGCCGGTGGCGCGCGTTGCGGTGACGCCCACCATGCTCCCAAGCTCTGTCGAATCCAGAGACGCGCTCACTTCCGACGAAACCCGCTGCTCGACCACGAGCTCCTGGTACAACCGTGTGGCCTTGCCACCCGCGAGCAACGACATGACCACATGCAACACGCAATCATCGGGCGTAAACGCGGGCGGTGTTATCCACCCGAGCGCCAGCCGACCCAGTTGCACGTGCTCGTTTATGATCACCCGCTTGGCAGTTTTTAGCGGGGGAGTCGCGCGACGACGCTCCGGGCGCCAGCGCACCGCGCCGGGCCGCTCCGGAAGCGACCCGAAATACCGATCGATGAGAGCCCGCGTCGGAACCGGATCGAAATCGCCTGCCAGTGCCAGCGTGGCGTTGCTGGGCGCGTAGAAAGCCTGAAAGAAATGCCGCACGTCTTCGAAGCTCGCGGCATCGATATCCCGCATGGATCCGATAATGGCGCCGTGATACGGATGCCCAGGCTCAAAAAGGGCTTCCACCATCGCCAGTCCGCTGGCTCCGTAGGGCGCGTTTTCGTAGTTTTCGCGCCGCTCGTTTTTCACCACTCCGCGCTGCACCTCGAGCCTTTGGGGGGTGAGCCCTTCCAGCAAAAAGCCCATGCGATCGCTCTCGAGCCACAATACGAGCTCGAGCCCCTCGCGCGGAACCGTCTCGAAGTAATTGGTTCGATCCCAGTCCGTGGTGGCGTTGCTGTTGGTCGCCCCGATGGATTCCAAGATGATGTCGAAGTCGCGCCCCACGTGAGCCGACCCTTCGAACATCAGGTGCTCGAACAAGTGCGCAAACCCGGAGCGGCGCGGCGGCTCGTTGCTCGGACCAACGTGATACCAGAGGTTCAGCGCGACCATTGGTAAGGAGTGGTCCTGGTGCAGAATCACTTCGAGTCCGTTTTTGAGCCGGTATTTGGTGAACGCGAGGAGATCGTTTGGCGGAAGAGAGCCTGACGCAGCCGAAACGTTGGGCGACGGTTCTGCCGCCGTCTGCGCCGGTGAAGCCACCGTCAAGAAGAGCAGCGTCAAGACAATCCAGCGGACTACTGAAATGCTCACCGGACCAGCATAGCGCGGGCCTGGGAAATCCGGGTTCGCCGACGGTTCAGTTTGGGACCGAATCGATGCATTTTTCTGCATGATCAAGCTGGGAAAGGTGTCGGGTGGTTCAAACTTGTGACGCGCCGTGCTACCGCCTGGGCTCGATGGCGAATCAAGGACCCGGGCCCGGTGGATACGGCGGATACGGCGGTGGTCAACCGGGACAACCCGGAGCTCCGCCGGCGGGGGGTGCGGGTAACCCACCGGGTGGGTACGGCGGGCCCGGCGGTGTTCCCCCTGGCGCACCGCCCGGTGGTGCCTATGTTCCCCCGCCACCGGCGGGGATGCCGTACGCCGTACCGGGAGCTCCCGGCGCGCCGGCGCAATATGGGCAGCCGCAGCCGTCAAAGAAGAGCAACACGTTGCTGTTTGTTGGAATCGGCTGTGGCGCCTTGCTCCTACTCACAGTGGTGGGAGCAATTGTCGTCTACGCGATGTTCGGAAGCGCGCTTTCGGGATCGTCGACCAGCCCTACGTGTCAAAAGGTCGCAGCCTGCTGCAAGCGGCTGTTTCAAC
>DASXTY010000314.1:0-3291 GCA_036505155.1 Polyangiaceae bacterium
CGGAGAAGGACCTTGGTGGCATCCCTGGCTGTGCGGCGGAGTTCCCGCCTGGGGCAACGTGGAAGCGGCTAGCAACCTGGTGTCCGTCTACTTGCCGGTCTATCTTCTGGCGGACATTCGATCGGCGATCCGCATCGAGGTGCTGGGCGGCGCGGTGACGGGGTTGGTGGGTACCTTTCTTTTGGCGCGCCGATTCACGCGTTCAGTGGCGCTCTCCAGCTTGGTGGCAATTCTATACATGTTCAACGGCCGCTGGGCGATGCAAGCCGCAGTGGGCCACACCTGGCACCTCCAATATGGCCTTCTGCCCTGGGCCTTTTTTTTCTTCGACCGTTCGCAAGATCGAGACCGCCTGCACAATGCGCTGTTCTCGGCGGGAGTGCTGGCGCTCATGGCTTATTGGGGCGCCATTTATCCGCTGCCTCAGACGGCGGTGTTTTTGTGTTGCTACGCGCTGCTGCTCGCGCTGTTTCGCTTGAGCCTGAAACCGATTGCTGCGCTCGGCCTCACCGGGATTTTTGCCATCGGCCTATCGTCGCTCAAGCTTTTCGCGATACTGGACGGCCTCAAGCAGATTCCGCGCCTCATCGAATCCCGGGAGACCATCGGCCTTGCCGAGCTCCTGGTGATGCTGGGCGATCCGAATCAACGCTATGGAACCCGACCCGTCCCAGTGCCCGCGTATAACTGGCACGAATGGGGACTCTACGTCGGGGTGGGTGGAATTCTGTGCCTGGCTTTGGCGGTGGTGTTTGCCTCTGGGGTGCGGGAGCACGCCTTCAAGATCATGGGGCTAGTTTGCCTTCTTTTGGGCTTCGGGGCGTTCAACCCGGCGGCACCGTGGGCGCTTTTGCACAAGCTCCCGGTGTTTGCTTCGCAACACGTTCCCTCGCGCTATCACTATCCCATGATCCTGTTTTTGAGTCTCTCCTTTGCGGGTTGGGCGGGGCGCTGGGTGGAGGAAACCTCCCGACGTTTGGTCTGGCTGGATCTCGCGCTCTTGGTTCCGGTGGCGGCGATAGCCGCCGACATCGCCCGAGTCTCCCGTATTCCTTTCGAGCAAGCGTTTTGGATGGAAAAGCCGGACACTATCCTGGCCACCGAGGTTTTCGAACATCGCACTCACGCCCCCGTGAGCTACGTGCGTCCCGATTGGGCCGCCCCCATCTTGCTCAGCATGATGGCCAATGTGGGGGTCATCGACTGCTACGGCGTCGATCCGCATTTCAGACCGGGGGCGGTCGCAGCCGATTCGCCAAACTATCGAGGGCGGGCTCACATCGAAGGAAGCGCGGGCGAAGCGAATGTGACCACGTGGACACCCAATCGCGCCGTGGTCGAATACCGTGGGGCCGAGCCAGGCGCGCTCCTGGTCTACAACATGAATTACGATCCGAGTTGGCGCGCGGGAGGCGAGCCGGCGATCAATTATCGCGGCCGGGTTGCGGCGCGGCTGGAAAAGCCGGCGGACACGATGGAGTTTCGTTATTTCCCGAGGAGCTTTCGTTGGTCGATACCGGTATTTTTGGCGACCGCGCTCAGCTTGACGAGCTGGTCTGTGTTTCGCCGGCGGAGGCTTCGAGCCGCGCAGGGAGGCGACTCCTGAGATGACCCAAGCCGTTATCCTGGCAGGCGGACTTGGCACCCGTATGGCTGCCTGGAGCTCGGACCTTCCGAAGTCGCTGCTCGTGGTGGCGGGACGGCCGTTCATTGCCTGGCAGCTCGAGCGCATCCAAAGTTGCGCCTTTACGCGAGTCGTGCTGTGCGTCGGGCATCGGGCATCCCCGATTTTCGATTTCGTCGGAGACGGGAGCCGATTTGGCCTGCGGGTCGAATATTCGGACGAGGGGGAGCAAAAGCTCGGTACGCTGGGCGCGTTGCGACATGCCCTCGGTCTGCTGGATGAGTGTTTCCTGGTCACATACGGTGATAGTTTCTTGCCGTTTGACTACTCCGCGCCCCTGCGTGATTTGGTGCAGCATCCACAAGCAATCGGGACCATGAGCGTCTTTTTGAATCAGGGCCGATGGGACGTGAGCAATACGCGCGTCGTGGGCGATCACGTAGAGCGATACGAAAAAGGCGGCGGCGAGCCGGGGCTGGATTACATCGATTACGGGGCTCTGGCGTTGCGCCGATCAGCGATCGAGCCAATTCAAGCCGGCGTGCCACTGGGACTGGATAGCTTGCAGGCAGAGCTGGCTGGCTCGGGAAGCCTGCGGGCATTGGTGGTGACCGAAAGGTTTTATGAAATCGGCTCTCCGGAGGGCCTTCGCGATCTGGAACTCATGCTCACCCAGGGTGATGGAGCTGCTGGATGATCGTCTCGCGGGCTCCCTTCCGATTTTCGCTGGGTGGTGGCGGCACCGACTTGCCCAGCTACTATCGGGAGTTCGGCGGGTTCGTCGTCTCCGCCGCGGTGGACCACTACATCTACGTCTCCGCGAACAAACGCTTTTACGACGACCTTCGCTTGGCGTATTCGCAAACCGAAATTGTTCCCACCGTCGATCAGATCCGTCATCCAATTTTCCGCGAAGCGCTCCGGATGACCGGAATTTCCAGCGCCATCGAGCTCAGTAGCGTGGCCGATCTGCCGTCGAACACCGGGCTCGGCTCATCCAGCAGTTTCACCGTGGCGCTGCTCAACGCCCTGCACACCTACAAGCGCGAATTTCTTTCTTCGCGCCAGCTCGCCGAGGAAGCGTGTGAGCTCGAAATGGTTCGGCTGGGCGAGCCGGTAGGCAAGCAAGACCAGTATATCGCGGCTTTCGGCAATGTCACCGCGCTCACCATCGACACCGACGGAACCGTGCAGGTCGAGCCGGTGCCGGTGTCGGATGAAGTGCTGGACGAGCTTCAGAATAACCTCCTCATCATGTTTTCAGGAACCGAACGACCTGCCGAACGCGCGCTTCGCGAGCAGGGCGATCGGCTGGTAAAACGCGACCCGGCGACGGTAGCAGGGCTGCACCGCATCAAAGAGCTGGGTCAGGAAGTGTACCGGCTCCTGGTGCAGGGAGACACCGATCGGTACGGCGAGTTATTGCACGAGCACTGGCAGAGGAAGCGCCAGCTCGCGAGCAGCATCACCGACGAGCAGATCGACGAGCACTACGAAGCGGCGCGCAAAGCGGGAGCCATCGGCGGAAAACTCATGGGAGCGGGCGGCGGCGGTTTTTTCATGTTTTACGTGCGCGCCGCGGACAGGCGGCGTGTGCACCAAGCGCTGGTAGCGCGCGGGCTCCGGCCGCTTCGTTTTCATTTCGAGTTCGATGGGGCGCGCATCGT
>DASXTY010000315.1:0-6515 GCA_036505155.1 Polyangiaceae bacterium
GACATTCCCGTGCTCGCCAGCCAAGCGGACAAGGGCATCGTGCACCCCCCCCGTTACATCCCCGAGATTTTCCGCGACCTCAATGGCTTGGCGATTTGGCTCGGGGTCAGCACATTTTGGAGCCGCCTAAAAAACCAGGCCATCCTCGAGCACTACGAGCGGCTCTTCAGGGAGCTGTGACGCCGACCGTCATCGGGGATCGACCGTAGACCCGATCGGGTTGAGCGGACATTGTCACGGGCACCTGAATCGACGTCTCCAGGCTGAGCCGTGGCTCCCAGGAGAGCCGGAGCACGCTCGGTTTCTGAGGGTCGACCTTCGCGTTCGCGTCACGCAACCGACGCATCAAACCATCCAAATCAGGGTCTTGGGTAATTTCCAGAGAAAAAGCGACGAACGCCGCTTGTCCGCTTTGAAGCGCAAGCGGCGAGATCTCGAAATGGATCGCCAGCTCCCCCTCTTCGTGCCCGTGGGGCGCGCTGCTCTCACCAATGGTTCCTCGGAGGTCGGCACCCGGAATCCTTGCGTCTAGGATTCGAAACCCTGCGGATATTCCCTGGGAGCGAATGACTACTATTTGACTCACCTGGAACCGCCCCCGGTGTGGCTCATCATCCACCACTACATTGGGACTGCCATCTCGATTGACGTGAATACCGAGCATTGCCGTCGCCACCGCCGGTAGGCCTGCGCCTTCTGGGCTGGGGCCAAATGTGAGCACACCCAAAACTCGACCGGCCTGTTGCGCTAGTGAAAACACGCCGCCTGAAAGATAATGGAGCGACTCACCATCACGCTGGAGAGCGACGGCAACCAGGTAGTTTGACCGCTCGTGGTGTCCCAATTGCGGCCAGTGTGCGATCAGCGGCGCTGCCTGATCGCCCATGCTCTCCTCACTTGCGGTCCCCAAGCAAAACGCCTCCGCCAGGTAGCTCGTGATGCGCTTTACCTTGCCGTGGAAATCCGGTCCCACGACGCCCTTGCTGCGCACGTACTCCCGCCAGAGCTCTCGATTTCCACAGGTGTTCCAGAGGGACCAGTTGCGACAGGCTGGAGTCGGAGTGCGGCTATCCCAGCTATCGACAACTTCCACCACTGTGCTCGGCAGGCGTCGACTTCTGAACGCCTCCAGAAGCTCGCTCGGGCACCCTGGATCACGAGTGATTAGGGCTGGGAAAAGACTCGAGGGCCCATTGTCGGCGGCGACGCCCATCGGAAACTCGGGCAGCACTCGGTGCACGACGAACTTCACCAATCCGTGCGAATTTCGCAGCATGTCTCGGCCGTAGGCGCGCCCGTGAGGCCCGACCAACTGACCGGTTTCCATGTGCGCGTGGTCGAGCAGAGTCTTCCACTCTAGTCGCCACAAGCCGCGCGCCAAGTCCAAGCTTTCCTGGTCTGTGAGCAGTTCGAGCACGCTGGCGAGCGCCCGTAAATTGACGGCTGAATAGGTCGGGCTGTTGTACTCATCGAAGGATCCGGTGGCCTTCACACACGCGTCGATTTCGCAGAGCTTGTCACGGCCGCCCCGCGTGAATCGATCATCATTCAACACGCGGCCTGCGCCGGATAAGCAGGCTACCGTTAGAAGCGCGACGTTGGTGTACGCAGGTGACACCCAACGCGCGAGGTCGTGTTCGGCACAGAGTCTTAACCGCTCACACAAGTCGCGAGTCATGGCCTCCGGTAGCCTTGCCCCGTGCCAGCGAAGAATTTCGAGCAGCGTCTGCCCAATAAAGCATGCCCAGTTAGGATCCCAGACTTGAGCTTCGCCATCCTCGGCGAACCAAGGAAAGTTGCCACGAACTGGACTCCCCTCTCGAATCACCTGTGTCGCCATGACGGCCTCGATGATTCGGCATGCGCGATCGATCTCGTGCTCTTCGCCTGTGTCCAGAAGGATCCGTGCGAAATACATCGAATCACGGGTCAAGTGTCGTCCTTCACTCCGGATCTCGCGAGTGAAGGCGGCGGCATGGAGCAGATTCCGCGCTGGGTCGAACCGGCGCTCGCCTGCAGCGCGCCCCCAACGGTGATATTCCTGGTCGGTCAACACTTTGGATTCAGGGCAAGAGCGAAATTTCCGCCACATCTTTCCCGAAGTGGTCCATCCGCTGCACCTTCAGCCGATCGGTGGCGATGGAATATACCAGCTCATCCAGAAAGATGCTGCGCTTTACCGCTGAGTTGGCGTTGGACCACCAGGTATTGCAGTTTGCGCCGCGGGTGCCGTGATTGATTCCGCCGAGCCGGGTGAACCCCCGTTCCGGGCTGACGTTGTAAACCAATAGCCCGCTGAACGCGAGCTCTCCACCGTTTACGCCATCGCCGCCGCCCTCACAGATGGTCATGGGAATCGCCAGCAAGCCGCGCTCGGCAAAGTAGTTGAACGCCAGATGGTTGGTGGCGGCCTCCGAGCTCGAGCCGCGGGTGCCGATCTTTTCCTTGTGAAGCAGCCTGGGGTCGGTCGGCCTGCTCACATCGAACAATTGAAGGATAACTCCGTCGAAGAAGGCGAAGTCCCCGTGATCATTGGCGTCGAAGCCGATGGAGAGCAGGTGATTTTTGTCGATGCGGTGCATGTACGTGGAAAATCCAGGGATTTTTAACTCGCCCAGGATGACGGGGTGCGCAGGGGAATGCAAGTCGAGCACAAACAGCGGGTCGGTCTTTTTGAAGGTCACCACGTACCCCCGATCGTCGTCGAAGCGCACGGCGCGGATATCTTCTCTTGGGGCAATGCCTTCGACTGCACCCACTCGCACGAGGTTGCCGTCTGGGTCGGTCGCCAAGACGGATACCGCGCTTTCCACCTTGGGATCCGGAACCCGTCCGCGCGTAGTGGCGATGCGCAGGTACCCGTACCACTGGTCCATGGCGAACTGATTGAGCACGTGTCCCGGAACCACCCCGCTGCCCTGGTACCGCGTTTCTCTCGGATCCGAGCCGATACGGAACTTGTGCACGTCGCTCAGCTCGTCGGCGGAGTCGTAAAAGGAATACCAGCTTTTCGCGTCGGTCTTGCGATGCACCACAGCCAGGTAGAGCGCGTCCGCCGAGGCGTACACGGCGCCAGGACGGCTCTGAATGGTAAAAGTGGTGGCGGGCGCGTTGTTGTCTAGCTCGAACGAAACCAGCGTGGTGAAGGCCTTCCCATCGCCCATCGGAGTCCGCAGCATATGGTCGCAAAGCTGAGATTCGGTGCCTTTATCCTTGATGGTGGGAAGCGCGCTTTGTATCGAAGCGCGAATGCGGCGCTCGTTATCCAGCTTGAGCTGCGCGAAGCGGGCTCGCGCCGCCGATTCTCGGACACCACACGCATCGAGGTTACTCGGCCAAGTGGAATACGGCGGAGGCGCCGCGTCTCCATCGCTCACCACCGTGTGGACCGTGCGCCCGATGCGGCGCGCAGCCATGAGCGAACCGGAAAGCTCGAGCTCCCGGGAAATTCTGGGAATCGAACGATTGGCGATGTCCAAAACCACGATTTTAGTGGAGCTGCCATCGCCCGCGAACTGGCAATCGTAGCCGTAGGTGCAGCGTTGCCTGGCATTACCGCCCATCGAAACGTAAACCACCGCTCGATCTCCCTCGACGAAGAGCTCACGCACCATACCCGGCAACTTGGTCACGGATAGAAGCCGCGGTTCGAGCGCTTGTACGATGCGGAGGGCGCCGTTCATCGCCAGGTAAACATAGCGGCCGTCGTTTTTCACGATGTCCGCTTCGTCGACCCCCGCCACTTGGTTATTGGTTCCGGATGCTCGCTTCGCAGCAGGCGCCGCCGCGGTGGAGCTGTCTTTTAGTGCGGAGGCCCGGCCGCTCAGCCCGACGCCGACTGCGCCGTAGCCATACCCCGCGCCGCTCGCAGAAGTCGCCCCCATGCGTACGCTTACATTCTTGGACATGAGCCGGTATCGCTGCCAGCACCCTTGCTGGCTTGCTCGCCAATTCTGGAAAGTGGCGTCGACTTCGGCGCGCATTTGTTTCACCAGTGCGTCCGTGCGGCGCGCGAGCTCTCCCGGATCCTCGCAGCTCGACTCCACCAGACGCGCCTGGCCGAGGAGCGCTGCTTCGGGCTCACCCGGCATCGGCTCGGTGACCACCGGCGGAGGGGCGGTCACCGGCTCCTTAACAGTAATCGGCGCAGCCGGCGGTCCCACTCCGGAAACCGGCGAACGCGCCCGGGTCAAGGTCGCGGGCGGCGCGGTGGTGCAACCAAAAACAACGAAAACCGGGGCGAGCAGCCAGCCCATCCGGGGTAAAAAATCGGGACTAGCCATACGGACCACCTTTTTGAGCTCCACAACGCGTACAGACCATCCGACTCCAAGTAGCGTCAAATGTTCCATACGTGACAAACCGCCTGTCGATCTGTGTGCCGGGCTCACAGGTGCACTTACCCCATCGCACATCGTCGCCGCGCTAAGACTGCTGCGCTACGAAAGTTCCGCTAGCAAACGGTGTAACGCAATGCCGACCGCTGCAGCCACATTGAGGGAATCGAATCCAGGGACGGTTGCAATCCTCACCCGCATGTCCACTCCCGCCCGAACCGGGGGCGAAAGTCCTTCCGCTTCGGATCCCAGCACCAGCGCGATGTGGTCGGTACCGGGAACCCCCCCATCCATCTCGGTAATGTCCACCGCATTTTTGTCCGGTGTCAGTCCAACTAGGCGATAGCCACGATCGCGGAGCCTCCATAGCTGCGCGGGCCACTCGCTCGCCCACGAGTAGGGTAAGGATAACGTAGCGCCTGCCGAGACCCGGATCGCCTTGCGGTAGAGGGGATCGGCTGTCCCAGGAGACAACAGCGCCCCGCGCGCGCCCAAGCCCAAAGCGTTACGGAAAATAGACCCAACGTTTTCCGGGTCTCGGATTTGCTCGAGAACCACCAGGGCGCGCGGCGCCGTGGCAGCAAGCAAATCGGCAGTGGGGAGCTCCGCGCCCCGCTCGCCAAGAGCCAGGCATCCGTGGTGAAAGCGGAACCCCGTGATGGCGCGAACCACCGCCGTCGACGCGACGTATCTCGGTACATCTGGATGAAGCGACAGCGCGTCACCAAGCGTTTCAAGAGCGGCAGCGCTGGTGAGGATCGATCGAACCCTGTAGCGCGAACCGAGGAGCCTGCGGACCAAGAGCGACCCCTCGACCACGAAAAGCCCCGGCGGAAACTGACCATCCTTTCCGGTCAGATCCCGATAAGGCGTTAGACGCGGATCGTCTCGGTCCTCAATGTGGCAATCGGGCTGGATGGCGACAGTTTAACCCGTGGATTCGACGCTGGGAGGAAGAATGATGTTGTCTGGTCCAACTCTACGTCCAGCTCGTCCACCGCGCGTTACAGGAGCTTTGACCCGCGCGCGCCCGAAGATCGGTTTGGTGTCCGTACCCGCGCCGCGTCAGTGCTAAGGTGGCGGTCGCCAAAGCACTGGCCTGAACCGAGGTGATCCGATGCCGAGTCCGTTTGCGGGTCCTGTTTTGTCGGACGCCCCCGTCCGCATCATCGAGCGCGACGAGCTCCGCCAGAAGCTCGCGCGCGGCGAACGCATGCAGCTCATCATGTCTCTCAACGAATGGGCTTTCCAAGCCAAGCACATTCCAGGCTCAATCCACTTCAATACGCCCGACGAGATGTTTTCCGCCCTACAAAAGAATGACGAAATCGTGGTGTATTGCTCGAACCCGCAATGCCTCGCGAGCCTGGTCGTGTACCACCGGCTGCTCGACCACGGCTACACCAACGTGCGCCGTTATGCGGGAGGGTTGGTGGACTGGGAAAACGCCGGGCTACCACTCGAGGGAGAGTGGGTTCGATAGAACCGTCGTCGTGAACGGCACCCCAAGCATGCTATCCTGATGGCATGAGTGTCCAGGTTTTCCGCGAACCGGCTCGATTGACTCTCCGGGGGCTCGCCAAAAGAGCCGCTCCGTTTCTCAGAGCAGCCGGAGCCGAGCGCGCGATCGTATTCGGTTCGTATGCGCGGGGAGTAGCCGATGGTTATTCAGATCTGGATTTGGCTGTGGTGGTCCAAACCGACCGACCGCGGCTCGAGCGGCCCCGTGAATTCGAGAGCATGCTCGACGCCTTGGGCGTTCCCGTGGATCTCATGGTGTTCACTCCGGAAGAGTTCGCACAGGGGCTTGCCCGCGGCTATGGCGTTTTCAATGCTATTGCGTCGGAGGGAGTGACGATCTATGCGGCAGCCACAAGCTGAGGCGGGGCGCTGGCTCAGCGCGGCACGCGAAGATCTGTCCTACGCGAGGCATGCGGCCACCGGCGGCTTCCATGCGCCCGCCTGTTTTCATGCTCAACAAGCAGCGGAAAAAGCCGTCAAGGCCGTGCATTTTTCACGCGGGGCGCGGGCCGTGCTCGGCCACAGCGTCCGCGCACTGATCGAGGCGCTCAACCCACGCCTTCCCCTGCTCGACGCGGTATCCGACGCGGCGCGGGAGCTCGACCTCTTCTACATCCCGACTCGTTACCCGAATGGTCTGGATGAGGGGACTCCCGC
>DASXTY010000316.1:0-1832 GCA_036505155.1 Polyangiaceae bacterium
CGGTACCGGAGGCATTTGCACCGGAGTTAGGTACTCTCGGGCCAGCTGATCCCTGAGCCCGATGATGGTGGGAATCCAGGCCGCCTTGGGGCGATGTTGAATCGTGATCACGCAGGCTCGGCCGTGGCAGAAATAGATGCCGACCTGAGCCGGAAACCCGAGATCCACCGCCGGTCCGGAGCAAACACCCCCTTTGGTCCCCACGCGCCAGCTTTTGCCCGCGCCCTCGCAACGGCTCTGCGCCGCTTGGGCGCTCGTGCCAAAATCGAAGCCTGCGGCTCCGGTTGGAACTTTGCTGGGTGGCGCGTCGGCATCTTTCACTAAGTGACACGAGAGGGTCTCGACCGGTTTTTCCTCCGCGAGTGAATTCAAGGTGCCCAAGAGCGCGCCGTTCAGTTGCGGATTCGGCGTCATCGCTAAGGTCGCCCGCGCACAAATGAAGGTGCGCCCCCGGCATTCGGCCTGCCAGGTTTCGCTCGCGTAGAATTTCCGGACTGGTGCGTGAAAATTCGAAGCGCGGTTGGCGTCGACCCACCACGGCCCTCCTCCGACGGAACTGCCTTCCTCCACTTCGCTGACTTGAATCTCGCTCGCCGCGCAGCCGACTCGCTCCGCGCTGACGTTCTGGCGGAGGGACGGCCCGCAACCTGCGACCCCGAGCGAGAGCCCCAGCGCCAGAAAACAGCGCCGGATGACGGTTCTTAACATGTCGCACCCCGGAAGCACGCGGCGTGCCACGCATAGACGCGGGGGAAATCAGCCGCGTACCCGCCGAGGCCCTGCTGAATGTTCAGGTTCTGGAACACCCGCCCTACGCGGTTGGACAGTGTCCGTCCGACGGCACTCTAGCGGACGGACACGTTGGACACACGCACACGCGAACGACTGGCTATGGCCGCGACTTTGGTCCGTGAATTACTCTCACCCTGGAAAAAGCGCCAGCGGTGTTTCATATCTAAGCGGCCGGCGTCGGGCCTCCGTAATCGGTTTGCGAAGGGTCGAACCGAACACGAGAGGAGCCGCTTCGACCTGCAAAGAGTGCGATGGCGCAGAAGCCCGCTGCCACCCAACCCCAGGCGGCTAAGTGTAAGTGGTCGATGAACCAACCGGAGAGCGGCGCAGCCGCGATGGCCGCAGTCGAGGCGAGGCTTTGGGTGAGCCCGAGCACGACGCCCTGTTCTTCGCGCGAAGCGACTTGGGTGATCAGACTCGTCAGACAAGGGCGCAAAAGCGCGTTTCCGAGCGCGGACAAAACCGTGACCGCCACCAGCGGGACGATGGGGTCGACGTAGTCGAGCAGGGCATATCCCGTGCCGAGGCACAGGAGCCCGAAGCCGATGAGCCGGCGTTCACCGAGGCGGGCGACCAGCCGTCCCAGCAAGCCGCCCTGGATGATGACGCCCACCACCCCGCCCACCGTGAAAAGCCACCCGATTTCGTGCGGAGTGAAGGGCTTACCGTGCCAAAAGTAGCGGCGCTCGGCAAACAACGCGAACCCGCTCATGAACATGGAAAATGCGAGCAAGTAAAAAAAGAATTCTGCGAGCAGGCCGCTCAGAACGGGTCGCCGGAAGTACTGGGCGTAACGACCGAAACTCAGAACGCCGAGCCGCTCACCGGCGGGCTTGAGAGCGCCCTCGGCACCGCCAGCTTCAACTTTGCGCTCGGCGGGCAGCAAGGTTATTGTGCATCCGATGCTGGTCAACGACAGCGCAGCGGCCGCGTACAGCGGAACGCTCATGCCGAACCGCGAGAGGTAGGCGGTGAGAGCCGGACCGAGCGTGAAGCCGAGTCCGAACGCAATGCCGATCAGGGCAAAAGAACGAGCGCGG
>DASXTY010000317.1:0-8491 GCA_036505155.1 Polyangiaceae bacterium
CTCCACGAAACTCGTGAGCCAGAGCCGCCTGGCGTCCCAGGCTGGATTATAGAGCGCCAGCGGGTTTTCTCTCTTTACTTGATTCAGCCGGTCCGGAGTTACGCTCGGACCTCGGCCGGAGGTCAGCAGTCGCGCCAACTCCAAAAGCACGGCGGTCGGGCCGGTGCGCGCGCTTTGGAGCTTTGCGATGGCGTCCTCGCGCGCTCTAAAGCGCTCGAGCTTGGTTTTGATTTCCGCGTGATTGGCCACGTTGCGCTTGGACTGATCGATCTCGCTGCTAACCTCCGCATCCTTTCGTTGCTGTGCCTTGAGCTCAGAAAGCTTCATGCTGTGGAACACGAACAGGCCCGCCACCTCCAGTAGGACCGAAAACAGCACCAACCCGAGCCAGAGCTGACTGCCCTCCGCGCGCCGCTGAACGCCGCGTTTTTGGGGCAACAGGTTGATCCGGATCACAGCCGCTGCTCCTTTGGCTTTCGCAGCGCCAGCCCCAGCGCCACCGCGAGCTGAGACGCGCGAGATTGGAGTAGCGCCGCGTTCACCGTTTGCTTATCCACGCCGATGCGTTCGAGCGGCGACCAGATCTCCACCGGAACCCGGGCCCGCCGCTCGATGGCTTGTCCGAGCGGCGCCAGGTTGGAGCTGCCTCCGGTCACGTAAATGCGCGCGATTTCGTTCTCTCCGCTGGTCGCCATGTAAAAGTCCAGGCTGCGCTGGATTTCAGCGGCGATCGAATCACAAACCCCTTCGATCACCTGCACCACTTGCTGGGGCACCATGCCGGCGCGATACGGATCTTCGGGAGTTGCGGCACCGCCACATTTGTACGCCTCGGCCTGATCGTAGGGAATGTTCAGCGCCTTCTGAATTCCTTCGGTGATGACGTTCCCGCCGTTGGCAATCTCTCGAGTGAACGCGCTCACTCCCCGGGAGATGATATTCAACGACGAAAGGCTTCCGCCGACATTGATGATGGCAATCGTCTGTTCAGGGGGAAGCCCGCGCGAATATTCGAACAGGTTTTGCACCGTAAAGGCGTCGATGTCACAGACAATCGGCTTGAGCTTTGCATTGCGAGCCAGCTGCGCGTAGTCGTGAATCTGGTCCCGCTTGGCCGCCACCAACAAAAGATCGATTTGGCTGGCCTCGGGTCGGCGCCGGAGCACCTGATAATCCACCGACACGTCTTTGATGTCGAACGGGATGTGCTGCTCGGCCTCCCATTGTATTTGCTCCGCGAGCTCCGCCGCCGTCATCATCGGAACCGTGATCTTTCGGATGATGACGCTTTGACCCGAAACGCTGAGTGCGCACTCCTTTTGACGGATCTTGCAGTCTTTCACCAGCCGCTGCAGCGTCTCCACCACCGCCCCTGCGTCCATCACCTGACCGTCTACGATGACCTGCGGATGAAGCGGCGCGAATCCCAGACGCACCAGGCTCGTGCCCTTTCGCGTCTCCTTCAGCTGGCACACTTTGATAGAGCTCGATCCGATATCGACGCCGAGCAGGTTCGGGCCTTCCCTCATGGAGCCTCAAGGGGGGTGTTGCAGCCCCTGGTCCGATTCGAAATTGCCATGTTTTCGCGCGAATGCGACGCGTGCCAACTTTGGCATCGAGCCCGGCTCAAAGCCAAAATAGAGAGGGGTGGGTCATTGGTGACCCGGACCGCTAACCAGCGAAAAAACCGCCCGAATGGGCCTGCGGGCGTGGGGAGGGGGTCTTTCGATACCCACCCCTCCCGCCCCTGGCTCGGTCGCCCGGCCTGGAGCAGATTCTCGATTTGAGGCAGGTGCCTCAAATCGAGACGCGGGGGCAGGAGGGAGGGGGGGGTCATTGCTGACCCAGGGTCGCGGCGTGCCGGAGGGACAAAACCGCTGAAATCAGGCAAAAGAGGGCCCTGGTACGGCGGCTGCTTTAACGGCTCTCCCGGAGAGAACCTAATGACCGCACATACCGAAACCCAATCGAGCCGTCCCCAGCAGAACCACCCGAGCAAACCCAGCGTTTCCGAGCTTTTAGCGCAATACACCTCGGTCGTCCGCCAGATCGTCGGCGGCTTTCAGCGAAAACTCCCGCGAAGCGTTTTGCGGGAAGACCTCCTGGCGGCTGGAATGTCGGGACTCTGGGATGCGATTCGGCGCCACGGCGATCGGCCGAGCCAAAGTTTCGAGTGGTACGTGCGGGTCCGCATTCGCGGGGCCATTTTGGATGAGCTTCGGACTCAGGACTGGTTGCCCCGCCGCGCCAGGGCTCGAGCCGCACAAGACCCCGACCGCCACGCGGCTGCAGCACCCGCCGTGGTCAGGCTGGAGGACGTCAGCGATTACGAACACGGCCGGTGTCTCGCGGCCCCGGAAGGCGCAGAAGCGGCTCTCGACGACCGGTCCACCCACGAAACTTTGACGCGGGCAGTGGGAGAACTGCCGGATCGCGAACGGCATATCGTCATGTCACATTACTTTCGGGGCGTGAAGTTTCGGCAGCTCGGCGCAGAGCTCGGCGTCAGCGAGCCCCGCATCTCTCAGTTGCATTCGCGTGCGATGACGAGGCTGAAGTCCGTGATGACTGCGGCGTGAACAAGTCAACGCATCCACTCGACCGACTTTCCGACTTGGGTGATGATCTGGCCTGTGGCGACGCGAGCGCCCCAAGCCTGGCAAAGAACGCATCCATCGTGCGGTGCCAGGAGCTCCACCGGCGGGTCGTCCACGCGCTCGAAGTCGTGGAGGTATCCAACGACTTGCCCCTCCTCAACCTGGTCGCCGCAAGATACGGTGGGTTCAAAGTGGCCGGGCGTCCGAGCGAAAAGGCTCGAAGACGGGTCCGAGCTATCCAGCAGTAGCTGCTCCGCGTGCGGGCAATGTCGATTCGGTGGGACCACGCCGCGCAGCTGCCCCTGACGGATAGCCGCGGTGAGGATTCCTTGCTTGGCCATCGACACACCTTCGGGCTGGAGCGCGCGCCCCCAACCGAGCTCGGTGCCAAGGCTGATTTTGCCCAGGTTTTCCGCCGCGCTGGTCAATAACCCGGGCGAGAGATTCTGATACATCATGGTGAACTTGGTTCCAAAGCCGCGCGCGGTTTCCTCCATGGCGCGGCGTTGCTCTCGATCGTGAACCGAGTGGAAGCTCGCGTTGAGAGCGAAGCGCGCCACTTCCCCTCCGGAGTGGATATCCAGAACCACGTGAACGTGAGGAAAAATCAGGCGCTGAATGAAATCGGCCAGCCGGGAGGTGATGGTTCCGCGTCGATCGCCCGGGAAAGCCCGATTCAAGTTGACTCCGTCGTCGGGGCTCTCTCGAGACCCCGCTTTGAACGCCATGACGTTCAACACCGGGATGAGTACGATGCGCCCCGTGACGTCTTCGGCTCGGATCTGACGGAGCAGATGTTTGATGGCCACCGGCCCTTCGTATTCGTCGCCGTGTGTCGATCCGGTCGCCAAAAGCCCCCGCTCCGGCTCCGCCTCCGCGCCCACCAACACGGTGACCGGCATTAAGTAGGCTCCCCACAAGCTCGGATGCTCGAAGCGCACCAAATAGTCGCGCCTTCCCAGGCGCTCGAAGTCAAGGTCTTCGGGCTCGATCAGGCTGCGCACAGCTATTCCTCTCCGCTCGGTCCGCCCGCGCGCGCCAGATCTCCGGGCTTGACCCCTTCGGTTTTCAGGGACCGGGCACGCCGCGTCATCGTGGACAAGAGCTGGTCTAAATCCGGTAGCTCGCCTTTGATGAAGCGCAGCGGGTTCACCCGCGCCACCACGAAGGTTTTTAGGTAGGGGCTGACCAGCCCCTGCGCCTTGAGCCGCGCCACGGCGTCGTTTACCGCGTCGTCGAGTTCGAGCAGCAGTGCGGCGCGCCGCTCGCGTTCTGCCGCGGCCTTCCGCAGCGGGGCGCTGATCCATTGATCGACTTTGCGCAGAATGGGACCGTAAGCGCCACCGGCCAGGCGCCCGCGTTGCTCGTAGGCGAACCCGAGCGTAACCAGCGAAGGGTCTTCGAATTCCAGCTCGTAGTCCGTTTCGCGCGCATCCGATAGGCTCTGAAGGTCACGGTACATCCGCACCACTTCCAGCGCGCGCTCGCGCAAGTTGTGCGCCTTTTCGATGTTCAGAGCCAGGATTTGATACGCTACAGAAGCTTCTGGAACCAAGAGCGCCACCACCGCTTTGGCGCCGAGCTCCCGCAACGCAGTCAACCGATGCGCGCCATTGGGCGTGAGGTATTCCTCCCCGTGCCGCACCGCGATCACCGGGTCCAGGAAGCGTTTCGTTTTGTCCATGGCACGAGTGAGCCGGAGCACGTGCGCGTCGCTCACGTCCCGCTGAAACGGAGTCGGCTTGACCCGTTCGATGGGCAGACCCACGAGCAACAGGGCGTGCCCTCCCAGCGGCTCCCGGTAGCGGCTCAAAATGGTTCCGCCGTCCGCGCGCACCAGATCGGAAAGCGCTTGCACTTCCGGAGGTACCTCCTCCAGAGTGAGCTCAGCGGC
This sequence comes from Polyangiaceae bacterium, assembly GCA_036505155.1. GTDB lineage: Bacteria > Myxococcota_A > Polyangia > Polyangiales > Polyangiaceae > DASXTY01. The sequence continues at coordinate 4,492 of DASXTY010000317.1, forward strand.
AGCGAGCTCGGTTGGCTGAATCTTTACGCCGCGACGGCGTTTGGTGCCGGGCGCGCGAGCTCGAGTTTTCTTGGCTGCCATCCGGATACACTACACGCTTGACCGGCGTATGACATCGCGATACCGAGCAAACGATGTGTAAGCCCAGGGTCCAAGCCGACCTGATGGCGCGGGTCGTGCAATGACGCAGTCGAGCCGGCTCGGCGGAAAAGTAGCGGTGATCACCGGCGCCGCCTCCGGGATTGGCGCGGCAACCGCAAGGGTTTTCGCAGCGGAAGGCGCCAGCGTCGTGGTTGCGGACGTGCAGGAGGCGAAGGGAGAAGCGGTAGCCGAAGAAATTCGGTCCTCGGGCGGGCGCGCGGCCTTTCTCAAATGCGACGTGGCCCGAGCCGAAGACGCGCGGCGCGCAGTGGAAGAAGCCGTGAGCCGGTTCGGGGGGCTGGACGTGCTGCATGCCAATGCCGGAATCGAAATCGACAAGGCCCTGCTCGACACCACCGAATCGGACTGGGACCGCGTGATGGCGGTGAACCTCAAAGGCCCTTTCTTGTGTTGCCAAGCCGCCATTCCCGCGATGCAAAAGCGGGGCGGCGGGGCGATCCTCATCACCGCCTCGGTGAACGGCTTTCAAGTCGAGCCCAACCTGACAGCGTACGCGGTATCGAAGGGAGGGCTCATCATGCTCGCCCGATCGATTGCGATTGATTACGGCAAAGACAAAATTCGAGCCGTTGCGTTGTGTCCCGGCTGGGTGGATACCGCCATGAGCGCAAGCTTTCTCGACGACCCGGAGCGGCGCAGGCACGGAAACAGTCTTCAGCCTGTCGGACACGTTGGCCGGCCCGAGGAAATCGCCCGAGTGGCCGCATTTCTGGCTTCGGATGAGGCCTCTTTCGTCACCGGCGCCGCCATCGTGGTGGACGGCGGCATTAGCGCGGTGCTCAATGGGCACCGGTTCACACCCATTGAATGACCATCCATCGAATGACCTCCGCGTGGAGGCCTGCATGAGGTCTGCCAAATGAAGATCACCGATGTAGAAGCCATCTACCTGCGCCTACCCGAAGTCGCCGAACGGTGCGACAGCGGGCAGGACGCGCTCATCGTGCGGGTCCGCACCGACGCAGGCATCACCGGCCTCGGCGAAGTCGACTCGAACCCATTAGCGGCGAAGGGTGCCATCGAAGGCCCATTTTCGCACACCATCACCGCAGGCTTGCGTCACATCGTGCTCGGCGAAGACCCCTTCGAGACCGAAAAGATCTGGCACAAGATGTACACCAAAAACGTCTACGGCGGGCGCCGCGGAGTGGCCATCCACGCGATGAGCGGCATCGACATGGCGCTTTGGGACATCAAGGGCAAAACCCTGGGAATGCCGGTGTGGAAGCTCCTCGGAGGCGGCTTTCACAAAAAGATCCGAGCTTACGCCAGCACCCTGTTCGCCGACACTCCCGGCGAAACGCGCGAGCGCGCCCAGCGTTTCGTCGACCAGGGCTTTACCGCCGTAAAACTGGGCTGGGGACCCATGGGTCAGAGTGAAGCCAACGACATTGCGCTGGTGCGCGAAGGGCGCCGCGGCGTGGGCGACAAAGTCGACCTCATGATTGACGCAGGCCTCTGCTGGGACGCCAAAACCGCGCTCCAGCGCGCCCGCCGGTTCGAGGAATACGGCATCTTCTGGTTGGAGGAGCCGCTTCCACCCGATGATTACCGGGGATACCGCCGGCTCTCGGAGAGCACCACGTTGCGCATCGCGGCCGGCGAAGAGGAAAGCGAACGCCGTTCCTTCATCGATCTCATGGACCAGGGAAAGATCGACGTGGTCCAGGTGGACCTCACCCGGTGCGGCGGCTTCACCGAAGCCATGAAGATCGCGTCGCTAGCCGCCGACCGCGGCCTGCCCTGCATCAACCACGGCTTTACCACTTATCTCAATGTGGCCGCTGCGCTGCACTTTTTAGCCTCCATCCCCAACTCCTTCATCACCGAATACGTCGTCGAAGAACAGACCACGCTGCGCGACCAAATCACCCGCCAAAATATTCGCGCTGTGGACGGCTGGGTGAACATTCCCGATGAGCCCGGGCTCGGCGTGGAGCTCAATGAAGAAGCGGTGGCGCGGTTTCGGGTTTGAAGGCGATTTAGATTGGCTTGACCCTGGTATTACCCTATAGTATTACCGGTTACCATGGCTCCCATCATCAAGACCGTCAAGCTTCCAAGGTCCTTGAGCGCCGCACTTTCGCGAACCGCAAAGGCCCGCGGTTGTTCCGAGTCCGAGCTCATCCGCGAGGGCATCGAGAAAGTCACGCAGCACAACGATGGCCTCGACATGCAATTGCTGATCGGCGGTCACATCGGAATCGCGCGGGGACCTCGCGATCTGTCAAGCAATCGAAAGAGGCTTTCGGGTTATGGTCGGTCGCGCAATCGTTGATACCGGCTATCTGGTGGCGCTTCTCAACCGAACCGATGCTCACCATGGCTGGGCAGCAGGCTTGGTCCCATCGCTTCGTGGACCCTGGCTCACGGCCGAAGCTTGCGTCTCTGAATCGGTGTTCCTTCTCGAACAAACAGGCCGACAGTCCGTGGAAGCCCTGATTAGCTGGCTCGAGGACGGCTTGCTCGTGAGTCAGCACTTTCTACCGGAAGAGCTCCAATCCGTGCGATCGGAAATGTTTCGCTACCGCAAACGTTGCGTAGACTTCGCGGATGCGTGCTTGGTTCGGATGAGCGACGTCCATCCAAAACTGCCGGTGGTCTCGGTGGATGTTGCCGATTTTGCGGTCTATTTTCGACGGCGGCGGGGGCGGCGGTTGCTTCTTCCTCGAGGTCCTGACTGAGTGTATTCAGGAAGCGCTTGACTTACAGTGCCTGCCTTGTGCGCCGGATGAAATCGTTGATCAGTTGAGCGGACAAGTCCGGCGCTTCGCTGATAAACGCATGGGACGTGCCGGGAATCCACGTCAATTCGATGTTGTCGCGTTCCGGCAGTTGCAGGGCTTTGCGCGACGGCCGTTCGCGGCCGCGGTCGCCCCAGATCTCGAGGACCGGCTTGTCCGTATGACTCAGAATCTCGTAGCCGCGTTCCCAGCGCTTCCAGATTTCGTTGAATTCGTCCTTGTGCGCTTGCGTCCACCTTTGACGGCGACGCTCGGTGGCTTCACTCAGTTCGCGCTGCTGTTGCTGGTTGAGGGTGCTGAACATGTCACCACCGAAGGCGTCGTCGAGCACGCTGTGATGCGTGAAACCCTCCATTGAAATGACACCCAAGATGCGTTCCGGGCAAACGCGCAACATATCGACGGAAACCATTCCCCCAATACTTTTCCCGCCGACGTAGAAGCTCTCGATCACAAGCGCATCGAGCAGTGCAACCACATCGTCACTGAATGTTTCGATGCGTCCGGTCTCGGGAGCCGGGGGTGGCCAACTCTCACCTTGACCCCGTAACTCGGCGCGCACGACGAAGAGCTCAAGTGCCGGGTCGAGCCGCCCCACAAGATCGTCCCACCCCGTGGCATCTCCGGAGCTGCCGGGCAGCAGCACCAGCACTGGCCCCGCAGCCGGCTCGACCAAGGCCGAAAGACGCGTGCCGTCCTCGAGGTGGATGGTTTTTCGATAGGGTGGCAGTCACCTCTCTTTATCACGTCGCCGCGTCCTTGGCGTGGCAGACGCATAATCCCGCGCTCATCGCCGAGCAACGCGAGGTACTGCTGGCGTTGGTGCGGGAGCTCACTTCACGCCTCTGCGCGCCGCCCGGTTGGATGGCATTATCGTGCTTGAGCAGGCTCTCTTGTTTCAGCGCGGTCAGTGGTTCCCGCGATGTGGATCATGTTGATGCACACGATCGCGTCTTTTCCGCGGCGAATGCCGCCGCTACTCAGCGGCTCTTTCCGTCGAAGTGGGTGATGGTCAGCGCGGCGGGATCGACGCAGTCCAGACAGCGGGCATTGACGGCGACCATCGCTTTTCCGTCCGAACTGGTCCCGCGCAC
>DASXTY010000318.1:0-6067 GCA_036505155.1 Polyangiaceae bacterium
GCTGGGCGCCGTTGTGCAATGACGACGCCGGCGATTGATTGAGATGAGGATTGCACGCCGCTCGTTTCTGGAAAGCGAAGCGCTGGCGTTGGCAGTCACCGGGCTGCCGGCGGTGATCGGTGAGCTCTCCGGCTGCATGCCCCGACCGTCCGCCAAGGCGCCCGAGGCCTCCCGGTCGACCGAAGCTCCCTGGTACACCCGGGTGCAAGTGATCAGCGTCGGGCCGCTGGATGAAGGCATGCGCCGGCGGTTTGGGGTGGACATGAATGGCGTCTGGACCGGGCACACCATGGAAGAGATCACGAAAATCCACGCTCAGGGGGGAAGAGCCTTGAGGTCGCTGGAAGTGATCATCGGCGAAAAAAATGTGACCAAGACGCGTCCGGACCTGGAAAGAAGTGTCAGTAAGGACATCTTCGGGAAAGATGCGCTGGCGACTTGGTATACCTGGGAGGACGAGCTGCCTCGGGTGCTCTCGATCAATAGCCCCGCGGTGCAGAGCTACATCCTCGCGCAGGCCGAGCACGTTATAGACATCGGGGCCGATGCCCTTTTTATCGACGAGCACCAGACCTCCTCCATGCTGGTTTCCACGGATCGGCATGCGGCCGGCTTCGGGCCCGATGACATCGCCGCTTTCAACCGGCATCTTGCGTCCCAGGGATACACCTCCTTGGCTCAATACCTGTCTCGCAAGTCCTACGGCGGCAGCTTCGGTCGGGATAAAAAGCTCGGTTCGCTCTTCAAGCTCCACAATCCTCAGGAGTTCTCCATCGCTGCGTTCTTGCGAGCAAAGATTTCCTCTACCGCGATCTAGGACGCTGTGTTCCAGGAGTACAAGTCTTTTCAGGAAGAGCAAGGCTACCGGATCATGGTCGAGCTCGTGCGTCGGATCCGGGCCAGCGCCCGGCGCCGGGGCAGGTCTTTGGCCATCGGGGCCAACTTGGCCGGCATGGGCGACGGCGCCGTCTACGGCGCCTCGGTGCTCGGCTTGCCGATTTGGGATCGAGTGTTTGATTTTATCATCTTTGAGGAAGGGATCGCGTCTGAGACCGACTTTGGGAAGTTTCCGCAGAACTCCTTCGCGCCACACTACCGACTGGGCCGCGCCATCGTCCCGGGTCTGGTGGCTGCGCTTCCAGGGGCGGGATTTGCGGACCTGGTCTTCGGCAGGAAAAACAGCACCTACCTTGCCATCCTGTATTCGGAGGCCTTCGCATTCGAGGGAAATTGGGCGATCGCCCACTGGTGGCACTACGGCTGGCCGTCCGACGCCCTAGCCCCGGCTTCTCTGGCGGAGCTGACCCAGTTCGTGAAGCGCTATCGCTCCCTGTATGAGGGCCCGAGGCGGGCGGCGGACATCGCGGTCGTGTACGCGAGCCAGGCGATCTTGGCCCGCCCCGAGAAACACTATTCGTTCATGTGGCTTTGCAAGGCACTGGGCAACGCTCAATCATCAATACGATGTGGTGTACGCAGGGAATGACCGGTTCTATAGCACGCGGTTCGATCCCCAGCGACTCAAGAACTACTCGTGGGTCCTGCTTCCCGCCGCCGACCGGCTCACCGGTGAGCAGTTGGACGCGATGAGAGAAATCCAGCGGAGCGGACGAACGCTGGTTGCTTTCAAGCCCTGCGATCCGGCGCTGGCACAGATCGGCGGTCTTCAGTCCGTGCCGGATCTCTATGAAATGTCCTGGCAGGGGAAAGGGCGGCTGTCCTCACAGCGACTCACCGCCTCGCTGGTTGGACTGGAGCCCGCCGTGCGGCTGGGTTCCGAGATGGAGATTCTCGCGACCGCTTATTTTCGAGAGCGGTTGCCCGGATACATCCTCCATTTCGTGAACCAGGTCTATGATGCAAAGAAGGATAGCGTCAGACGGAGGGCCAGCGTGCTGGTCGACGCCCGCCGCCCCGATGGGTTCGACGTGTCGTGGCGCCTCCATTTTCTGGCGCCCGGCCACGCCGCCAGCACGCTCGAGTACGAAACCGTCGGGTCGCGTCTTCGATTCCGGCTCCCGCTTCTAGAAGTCTATGCGGTTGCAGCGTTCGGGCGCAAGTTGCCGGGGGTGTCCTAAAGCCGGTTAACCTGGAAATCCAAAACTACCCGAAAACTCTGGTTGGCTAGCGGTCTGCATGAGGTCAAGACACTTTTGAAAGACATGGGGCCCGAGGAACCCATTGTGAGCCCGGCCGAGCTCGAGCGGCGGCCGGCGCTGGTCGCGGAAGCGCCAAACGCTATCTGGCGGAACACGCAGCCGAGCCGGCGCGTTCAAACGCGCGGTGGGGCAATCTCCCTCTGGCTATGCCCGAAGTGTGCGAGCCCCTGCCGATCGGGGCTCCTCGTGATTAAGCGGTCGGCTCACGGTCCGACTCTTATGTCACCAAGCTCCCTCGTGCCAGCGCGGATCTCGAATGAGCGCTGCTGGGGGTCGAGCATTTTACCGTCGGCACTAGTCACCATGAGGAAAGCTTTGCCGCTTGGAAGTTCTGGAAAATGAAACGCGCCCTGCGGATCGGTCCGAGTCATCCACGCGGGAGAGAACCCTCGAAATAAAAGGTTCAACTTGGCTCCTGCTATGGGCCGAGAACCGTCCGCGTTGACGAGCCTCCCGTTCACACTGAGCCAGTCCTGCAGCTCGAAATCCGCCGTTGCGGTGCCACTGGCTATCTCGATGGTTCGAGTTGCAAAGCCCTGTTCCGACGTGACGCCCAGCACGTGAGGGCCCGGCCGCAATGCGTTCACCTCGAAGCTGCCGTCTGCTCTTGCAAATCGCAGCATCCTACCGCTACCGCTGACAAAGAGAACGTAGTCTGTAACCGGCCCCCCGTGTGAGCGGATATGGCCGATCACAGAGACCGGATCGACCAACTTGAGCGTCACATCGGTACCGAGCGAAACGTTTTCTTGCTCCGCGGTCGCCATACCGTCCGGCCCTCGCGCCACCACGCGGTACCTGACTGGTTCCAGATTCTCAATCTTGAAAGATCCCGTTTCGTCGGTGAGCACGGGCGCCCCACGTTCCTGATTTCCGGCACCGGGTTCCCATGCAGCCTGACGCTCAACGGTAACCCAGGCATCAGCAACCGGCTCGCCCGACGTGTCCACGACCCTGCCGGTGAGCACTCCGCCTTTTGACTGCACCACCAATCGCAGGTTGGTTTCATTCTCGCCTTCCCGGAGCTTCGCGAATCAAACGGCTGTACGAGCGGGAATCCCAGCGCTCACTTGGTGGTATTCAGGAAAATGCTGACGCTGGAGGAGCCGAGGGCGCCGCTCCAACAAAACGCGTCCGCCTTGTCACGGTTGCCTGTCGCAAGGTCAAGCTTTCCGTCGCCGTTGAAGTCGCCGTGGAGCGTGCGAGGTGTGGACGGCTTTCAGAATCCGCCGCAAACCGGTGCTTCGCGCGGCCGATCGAGTAATTGGTCAGATCGCGGCGACGCTCGAGCAGCCGCGAATGGACGTCGGCCGCTACATTTTTTTCATGCGCCGTTCGAGCAAGGCTTTCTCGGGGTTCGTTGGTGCGGCCGCAAGGGCGCGCTTCGTGTGCGCGAGGGCGCGGTCGCGATCCCCGCGCCTCCGATGAAGCTCTCCGAGAGTCGCGTCCCATAAGTAGTAGCCAACGAGCCAGCTCGGCGCCTCGATTGCCTCTATCGCGGCAAGCCCCGCGTCGGGTCCCTTCCACTCGGCAAGCGCGATCGCACGATTCAAGACGTTGAGCGGCGATGGAGCGATGCGCTCGAGCACCTCGTAGAGCCGAACGATCTCTTCCCAGTTCGTATGTGCTTAGGAAGGCGCGAGACAATGCTCCGCTGCTACGCCCGCCTCCGCGTGATAACGCGAGAGCGTCTCTCCGCGTGCGGCTCGCGCGAGGTGCTGGAGCCCGCGCTGGATGAGCTCGCGATCCCAAAGCGAGCGATCCTGCTCTTCGAGGAGCAAGAGGCCTCCCATTCCATCCACGCGAGCGTCGAACCGCGCCGCGTGAAAGCACATGAGCGCAACGAGCGCGTCCGTCTCCGGGAACGCGCCCCACGGGGCCTCCCTCAGCATGAGCGCCAATCGAAGCGCTTCGTCGCAAAGCTCGCGGCGGATCACGCGATCGGGCTGCGCGGAGCTGTAGCCTTCGTTGAAGAGCAAGTAGAGCATGTGAAGGACGCTATGCACGCGCTCTGGATCGGTGCTTTGAACCTCCGCGTGCTCGCGGAGCCGCGCGCGCGCACGCTGCAATCGCTTGTGAATGGCGTCTTCGCTCTGAAACAATCGAAACGCGATCTCCTGGGTGCTGAAACCGCAGAGTGTTTTCAGCGCGAGGACGAGCTGCGACTCGGGCGGGATCGCGGGATCGGCGCAAACAAAGAGCAGCCGAAGAACGTCGTCCTGGATCTCTTGCTGCGCGTAGTGGACATGGATTTCGGCGAGGTAGCGCTCGTCTCGTTTCTCGCGACGAAGCTCGTCGAGCACGTAGTTGTGCGCGACACGATAGAGCCACGCACCTGGATTATCGGGCAGCTTCGACGACCACGATTGCGTCGCTTGGAGGAGCGCCATCTGGGCGGCGTCTTCGCACAGCTCCATGCGATGAAAGCCGAATCGACGCGACAGAATAGAGACCAAGCGCCCGAGCTCGCGTCGGAACCAATGCTCCGGAAGCTCGGGCGCGGTCATATTCAAAACGTCGTAATCTCGAGGATCTCGACGCTTGGGAACATCGGGACCTCCTTGGCGATCTCGACCGCATGCGCGAGCGATTCCGCCTCGATGAACGACCAGCCTGCGACGATCTCTTTTCCTTCGACGTACGGTCCGTCCGTGACCGCGCCGGCTTTGCACACTGCGGCGGAGCCGCCCGGCTTGGGGCCCGAGCGGGCAGGGGGCTGTTCGAGGATTTCCTTCGCGTACTTGGCCATCCAGTTCTTCCATTGAATGTAGCCAGCCTGCATGTCGGCGGGAGAAGGTTGCTCGCGCGGATCGGGAGACTTTCGATAGAGAAATAGAAACTTCATGCTTGGACCTCCTGATTGGGACCTGCTGGATCGCAGGGCTTGATCGGATGACGACGGAGCACCTCCGAATGGACACGCGGCTGGTATTTTTTTGGCAGTCCCGGTTCTAACTCACTTCCGCGGCTCTCGGCATCGCCGGGCTCGGCCGCCAGCTGAACCCTTGCGGCGAGGCTCACGCGCCATGTCGCACCCCTCGCGATCCGGTTGCTGGTCGGCCCCGTGCTTCCCAAACCCCTAAGCTCTGCCGGAACCGCTGCCTTTGCCCAAGCTTGCCCGCGGCGGTTCGGCTGAGTCTCCGCTCGCCGAGACGCTATCCGCGGGCGAAAAGCGCGGCCTGGTTCCAGAAATTACACGTGAGGACCGCGGTACGGCCCGGGAGCGGCGCCGCTCCTCTAAAAGGAATAGCTTGATCAGTGAGTCGATTTCCGCGTCCCGGATCACCGGATCGCCAACTTCGATCGCGGGGTTTAGCAGCTCGAGCAGCGCCAGGAGCGCCTCACGCAACAGACCTTCGTCTGGAAACGATTCGCCGATCCACGCCTTACGGGACGAATCATCGGAGAAGCTCAGCAGCTCGCCGTACATTGACTCGATGCTGTGCAGCATCTGCGTCGAAAGCCGGGCATGGTTCGGCGGCAATCGCTCAATGGCAGATAGCCATGCCACGGCGCCGCGCCTGGCCGTTTGCTCCCTAGGAGTGCCGCGGTCGCCGGCAAAGGCGACGGAAGGGGTGCTCCGAGGGACGGGCTGTAGGTCCGTCGGCTCTCCAAGGTCCTGGGAAGCGGAAACGAATCCACACGGAACGGCGATCCTGGCAACCATGACGCTGTTCCACACCCCCTGAAGCGGTAGGCGTGCGACCAAGAACCCAAGCGGCACCACCTCCAGCAAGCGCGCCTCGCTGAAAGGGCTGCCGGAACGCCCACCTTCTAGCGCGTGACATAGTGCTCTGCGCAGCGACTCGGCCGGTAGGTGCTCCGCAATAGTCTGGAACGAAACAGCGTCGGCTACGTCCGCCAGGGTGACGAGCTTTTCTCGGAGCGCGTCTTCGAGCATGAATGTC
>DASXTY010000319.1:0-8963 GCA_036505155.1 Polyangiaceae bacterium
TGCAGGTCCATCGGCCAGTAAAACGCGGTCTCTAACCGGGAGTGTCCGTCGCCGTTGAAGCGCTCCCCCGGCTGGAGCCCCGCCCAGGTGCACACGTGTCCCGAAGCCGCGCGGCACGTTTGCGCCGGCTCGGAGCTGCACGCCGAAAGTGCGAAAAGGCTCAGCGCAAGGATGCCACTCACGGATCGACTCATTCGAATGCTCCAGTAATCGATGGCCCTTTGTGCAGCAACACGCCTTCCACCAACGGCGTCTGCAAGACCTGCCCGCCGGCCGCCCAAACCCCTCCCCCCGGATCGATCCAAACTGAGTGCAAAGTCTGGTTCATCGTGACACCGGTGGCCTCTTCCTGCCAACCGGCGTTTGTGCGCGAGAAAACCGCCCCAAATCTCCCCACCGCATACCCAGCGCTCTCCGAAAGGTAAACGCCCACCAACACCGGAGCTCCGTTCGGGCTCACGTCGCTCCAGCCACTACCGTCATTTTCCAAAATGATGCCGGTGCCGCCTCCGCCAACCGCGGCGAATCGCTGGGAGCTGGCGTGCACGGTGAAGAGCGATTCACCGAGCCCCGTATCGCCGCGGCTGAGTGCGCTCCCGTCCCAGCGCACCAAAATGCCATTGGTTCCGACCATCCAGACATCGTTGGCGCTCCGCCCGAACACCTTCCAAAGAGCGCCCAGCGCGGTGATCTCAGTTGGAAAGCCTGGTGCCGACACCCAATCATTACCCGTCGAACGCCACGCGAACGCCCCCTGCGCACCGCCGATCGCGCCTCCAACCGCCCACATGTCGCTGGGCGAAGTCCCCCAGATGCCGAAGACGGTGTCCGCGCCAGGCGTGTTCATCTTGGTGAAGCTGCCGCCTTCGTAACGCAATATCATTCCTCCCGCACCGCCCATGTATACGGGGCCGCCTTCGAAACCGAAGACCCACCACAGGTCGCCCGTGTACCCGCTGTCGAAGCGCTTCCATGATGAGGCGTTATAATGGAGCACCTCGGGCCCTTGACCAGCTCCCGCGTCCCCACCCACGACCCACACATCGTTGGCGCTGGTGCCCCAAACCGATAGCAGCGCTCCTGGACGATCTCGGTGCACGACCTGCCAAGTTTCTTGGCTCTTCTCATGGCTGCACGCGCCGGCGGAAAAGCCAACGCAAAGGATGCTTGCCAGAAGGAGAGGGCGTCGCATTTCATCCGCAATAGCACCCGCAATTGGTGGTGCAGCTACCCATCGGGGCACCGCAGCATACGGGAAACGTAGCCGGACAATCCTTGGCGGAATTGCAGTCTTTAGCACAGGAGCAGGTGCCAAGTCCTGGCCCACCGCAAAAGCAGCTCGTCCCGGGTGAACAGAGTCCCGGATTAACGCTGCAGTCCGAAGTACCGCCGCCGCTCCCGCCAAACCCGCTGCCCGCGCTACCACCCGAAGATGTGCCGCCACTACCACTGGTGCCACCGGATGTGCCGCCGAAACCGCTCCCCGCCGTGCCCCCGGAGGATGCACCGCCACTGCCGGGAGAACCCCCGCCGCCCGTACCCGAACATTGGATCGAGTCGAACGCGGGCGGAGTGCAAGGACAGCAACTAACCGAAACCGGCTGCTGACCGCACGCAAGGACACAGGACACCGCACGAAAGCAGGTCTGGATGCTGCAACCGCTGCTGCCACCGGTTCCGCTGGGACTACCTCCCGCCCCGGGACTTCCGCCAACTCCGCTGCGGCACGCGTTTCCGGAGCACACCGACCCTGGCGCGCTGCAGATGCCGCGCCCGTCACAGTCGAGGCAACACACCTGACCCGCGGTGCAGGTCCCGGATCCACATGTCAGGCTCGGGCTGCCACCCGTCCCCGCATCGGGAAAGCACCCCGTGCCGGGGCATGCGGTTCCAGGCGGCCCGCACGTGCCGCGCCCGTTGCAGTCGATGCAGCACACGTTGAGAGTGGGGCACTGTGTGTCACCGCAGCGCAAACCCGTTGAGTTGGTCCCCGAGGCACCGGAGCTGCACGCGGCTGCACACATGGCCGCGATCGCTCCCAGCATTCTTTGTAACGACGAGCGCATAATTCGGGAAGGGTGCCTTGGGGCCGGGGAAAAACAAAGGCCCGATGCACAACCGAGCAAAGTTCATGCCTACCGAAGGCCGGAACCTGTGCCGTCAGCACAGCAAAATCCGGGCCCGAATCGGCTGGCACAACCGGGCACAGCCCCAATCCAATGCGTTCAGAGCTGGCACAGACGGCACACGGCAGGACGGCGGGATCGGCATCAGTCAACAGGATCGGACCAGGGATTGAATAGACAGTTTAGCGACTCCGAGCCGACCGGCATTCCTGCCCCGGCAGCCCGACTATGGTACGACGCAGCCAGCCGAGCAGGAGGCAGCCATGCGCCAGCCAGTTTTTGCGAAAAAAGGAGCTCCTCCGATGGGCCCGTATTCTCCGGCCATCATCGCACAGGGCCCGCTGGTGTTCGTGTCGGGTCAAGGGCCTTTGTCGGAAACCGGTGGCATGCAGCTGGGCACGTTTTCGGAGCAAGCACACCTCACCTTTCGAAATGTCGGCGCGCTGCTCGAAGCTGCCGGTACCTCATGGAGCCACGTAGTGCGAGTGGGGGTCTTCTTGGCCGACATGTCGAACTTCGCGTCCATGAATGAGATTTATAAGCAATACGCGGTGGAGCCCTACCCGGCGCGGACCACGGTGCAGGCCGGCCTCCCCCCCAATATGGCGATCGAAGTGGACTGTGTCGCCGTGCTGCCGAACCAGCGCTCCTAACCGCTCCGCATTTTCATGGTTCCGAGCTTACCCGCGCGTCATGTCCATCTGGACTTCCACACCTCTGAGCAGATCCCCAGCGTCGGCGCACGCTTCGACAAGCAGCAGTTCCAGAGCGCGCTCGTATTGGGGAAGGTGAATTACATCACCATCTTCGCCAAATGCCACCACTCCTGGTCTTATTACCCAACCGAGGTGGGCATGCGGCATCCCACCCTAGATTTCGATTTGATGGGCCAAGAGCTCGAGGCCTGCCGAGAGCTAAAAATCCGCTGCGCCGTTTATTACACCGTGGGTTGGTCTGCGACCGATGCCGAACGGCACCCCGAATGGTGTTGCAGAAACCTGGACGGCTCGCTCCAAACCTTCAACTACGACGTCTCCGCCAAACCGAGCGACAAGAAGCCGCACGGCTCGTGGAAAAACCTGTGTCCGAATACCGGATACCGGGACCTCATGCTGGCGCAAACCGAGGAAATTTGCCGGCGTTATCGCTTCGACGGCTTCTTTTTTGACATTTGCTTCTTTCCCCGTTGCTACTGCGATAGCTGCCGTTCGCAAATGTCGGAAGCGGGCATCGAGCTCGATGCAGGCCCCGCCAGCGTAGTGCGCGCCACCCGCTTTTACACCGGGGTATGGCGGCGATTTTTCGAAGATTGCCGCCAGATTGTCCACGCGCACCATCTCGAAGCCAGCATTTTTTTCAATGGACGCGCCGACATCGATACGCCCGCAGAGCTTCTGGAGCTCCAGACTCACTACGAGCTCGAGGACTTGCCCACCACCTGGGGCGGTTACGACAAGTTCCCTGTGCGCTCGAAGTTCTTTTTCCGCCGCGACCATCCGCCCAAACCGATGATGGCAATGAGCGGAAAGTTTCACACCTGGTGGGGCGAGTTCGGCGGATTCAAACACCCGGACGCGATCCGATACGAAGCGGCGTGTATGATCGCTTTCGGAGCTCGCTGTTCTTTTGGAGACCAGTTGCATCCGTCGGGCGAAATAGACCTCGGAACGTACGCGAACCTCAGCGAGGCATACCGCTACGTTGAGAGAATCGAGGAGTTCGGTCTGGATGGCGAGCCCTGCTCGAACCTGGGCTTGTTTCTAGACTTTTCCACCGGTGGCGTCACCGGCGGGCAAGGCGGCCTCGGCCACGAGCACGGCGTGGCCAGCATGCTGCTCGAAGCGCAGCTCGACTTTGATGTCGTGCACCCAGGAGCTGAGCTCAGCCGCTTCCAGGCGATCATATTGCCGGGGCGGCGCATCGCCAGCGAACGCGCGCGGGAGCAGCTGGTTCTTTACCTCCGCGACGGCGGCAGCTTGTTGGTCATCGGGGAAAGCGCCCTCGCCGAAGGCGAGAAGAGCTTTTTCCTCGAGGTCGGCGCCAAGCCGCTGGGACCGGCGCGCGGTGATTGCGACTTCATCGTGCCGGGGGAGGAGCTCGGGACGGGACTAAAGCCCCCTGACTCTCCCGTGCTCTGCTATGAGTCGGCGTTGCGGATTGCGCCTGCGCCGGGCGCGCGCACGCTGGCGCAAATCAAGGAGGCATTTTTCGACCGTACCTACGGGCACTATTGCTCGCATCAGAACACCCCGAACCGGCTCGAGAACGCCTCACACGTCGGCGGTGTGGAGCTCGGGCGCGTGGTGTTTTTGCCGCACGCCTGGGGCCGCATGTACAACCTTCACGGCGCGCGGATTCATCGCGATCTGTTCCTCAACGCCCTTCGCCGCATCCACCGGTCGCCGATGCTCGAAGTGCGGCTGCCGTCGGCCGGCCGCGTCAACCTCGTCCACCAACCCGCTCGGCGCCGCTATGTCGCGCACTTGCTCTACGCGCCGCCGCACGCGCGGGGCAACTGCCAGGTCATCGAAGACTTCCCTCCCCTTTTCGAGGTCCCGCTGGCACTGCGAGTCCCGCAGCCGATTCAGCGAGCCTGGTTACCGCTCAGCGGGCAGTTGCTTCGCGTCACAGAAAACGCCGGCTCTATCGGAGTGAAAGTGCCGCGCGTGGAGTGCCATGAGATGGTAGTGTTCGAATATTGAACGAAACTAGGAGGAACCATGCGTCTCAAAGACAAAATCGCCTTGGTCACCGGTGCCAGCCGGGGTATCGGCAGGGCCAGCGCATTGGCGCTCGCCCGTGAAGGAGCAAAAATCGCCGGTTGCGCGCGTACGCGGAGCGATCTGGATTCGCTGCAGAAAGAAATCGAAGCCGGAGGAGGCGCCGCGCATATGATCGAGTGCGACGTCACCCAATCGAGCGCCGTAGCAGCCTGCGTGAGGCAGACTATCGACAAGTTCGGCCGCGTCGACATTTTGGTCAACAACGCCGGCATCGGCGGCTACCGCCCTTTCCTCGACTGGACCGAACAGGACTACGACCGGATCATGGCCACCAATACCAAGAGCACCTGGCTCTTTTGCAAGGAAGTGATACCCCACATGCGCAAGCAAAAGGGCGGCCAGATCATCAACATCGCCAGCGTTGCGGGCCTTCAGGGCTACCCCACGGAAGCCATCTATTGCGCCTCGAAGTTTGCGCAGATCGGCCTCACCCAAGCTCTGGATCGCGAGTTTTTCCAAGAGGGCATCAAAGTCACCTCCATTTGCCCGGGCGGCGTGGAGACCCACTTTGCAATGGGCGACGGGCGCACCCCGGGAGCCGAAAACCTGAAAGAGTTCTCCACCGCCGAAGACGTAGCCGAAGCCGTGGTGCTCGCCGCATTGCCGCGGTCCCGTTCTCGCATCGTGAACATCACCTTGCGCCCGATGAACGAGCAGACCTGACGATCGATCACCCCCCTGCTGCTTACGGGTTGTTGTAGGAGGAGAGTGCAGCTATAATGTCGGCGTGCGTTGGGCCTTCGTCGCTCTTTGGGGCTTAGCTGTGGCTTCCTGCGGACGAACGGACATGTGGACCGGGCAGGGTTTTGGGGCGCCCGGGGGAAACAACGATGCGCAAGCGAGCTCGCAATTTGACGGAGCCTTCGGCGGGAATATCGACGCGGGAACGCACATCAACGCGGAAGCGAGATGCCTCCCGGCCGCTTCCGATATGACTCCAAGTGATGGCGCACGGGACGTCGCGACGTCATCAACAATCCGTGTGGTGCTGCCGTGCTCGGCGGACTATGCGCTGAAAGTCTTCGTGCAGGGGCGCGAAGTGGAGGGCAGCGCTTTGTGGGCGCCCGAGCAAACGACGCTGAGTTTCATTCCGTCGCGCAGGCTGGGGCTGGCAACCACCTATGTTGTAGAGGCCGCCAGCGCAACTACGGGCTTTCGTTACTCTTGGAGCTTCACCACGCGGGACGGAGCCTGGCGGTCGCCCGAAATCATAGGCCGGGGCGACCTGGTGTCCGTCGATCTGAACCAAGCGGGCGATGGGATAGTTGCGTTCGGATCCGACACCAGTGATCACGCTCTTTTGTCCGCGCGCCGATTTCTGGGCGACGTCGAGGCCTTTTCGGCGGTGGACAGCGTGAGAGATGTGGATCGCACGAACTTACACGACCTGCACGCCGGTTCGGACGACGCTGGAGGCTTGTTGGTGGCGTGGGTGGAGTACACCATCGTAAATAGTTCTGGGGGCTACCGTGTTTGGTCGCGCCGCGGATGGTTGGACGGCGCTTGGGACGCGGTCCAACCGGTGGGCCCGTGGGGAGGTTTTCAAGAACTGCACGATGTGGCTTTGCGCGACGGCTCCGGACTCGTGCTGTCCAGTGATAACTTCTCCGGCGTCGGGGGGCGGGAGCGACTGCTCAGCGTCGAAGCCGCAGAAATCGGAAAAACCGAGCCGACCGTGGTGGCGGATCAAATGCCCATCGACGACGCTCGGTTGGCTCTCGAGCCCGGGGGCGGCGCGTGGGCGGCGTGGGGTTCGTGGTCTTTGCAGGGCCTGATCATGGCACGACACCGGGACCCGACGGGAGCGTGGGGCGAGCTCATCGTGCTCCGAGACGGCCAGGCGCGGGCGCCTTCCATCGCCGCTGACGGAAATGGCAGAGCCATGACCATCTGGGAGGAAACCGTCGACAAACAGGGCGTAGTGGCGGCGAGCCTCTTCGCCCCGACCGCGGGGTGGAGCGCCGCGCAGCCGCTCGACACAGAGGACACCCGGGGGACCAGCAGCTCGAGCGGATTCTACACCCGAGTCGCAATGGACCCTTTCGGAAACGCGCTAGCACTCTGGATCAACCGAGCCACCTTCATCACGAGTCAGACCTCGAGCACGACATCATTTGGCAATATCGAGGAAGTTCGCAGCCAGCGCTTCGATGCAAAACAAGGCTGGAGCCCTGGTCACGAGCGGTTAGATCCAGCGAGCTCGAACCCGACTTGGTACTTCTTATCCGACCAGGCGTTGGCCTTGGATCCCCAGGGCAACGGTTTCGCGGCTTGGCGACACGGCGATCCGGGCGACGTCCGCGTAGCTCGGTGGACTATCCAGTCAGGCTGGCAAGAATCGGTGCAGCTCACAGCGAACGGCCGCACCCCGGTCATCGCCGTTGACGCTCGGGGGAGAGCCCTCGCTGTGTGGTCGACTCTGCAGGGCGACGTCTACGCAGCACGATTCGCCGAGCCGTAGCCTCTACGCGATTGCGGCATTCTTAGCGGCGGCCATGGCTTGCCGGTTGTGGGCCAGAGTTCGGCAAACTCAGCTACCTGGTGCACGATACGGTGGACGGGCACGGGCATCCTGAGCTTCAACGCGCTGGCGCTGCCAGTCGGACCAGTGCAAACCGGCACGCAGATGCCCAAGAGCTGGCTCCCAGGCTCCACCTACGCTATGATGGCACCATCATGATGTCACGAACTCAAATTGTGCTCGACCCGGAGAACCATCGGCGTGCACGCCAGCGTGCTGCTGCTCTGGGCGTCTCCCTTGCAGAATATATCCGGCGACTGGTCGCCAAGGACATGGAGACCCCGAGGGAGCAGGCCGACGCCACATCGGTCTTCGACCTGGGCCACTCTGGAAAATCAGACGTCGCGGTGCGCAAGGACCAATATCTTGGAGAGGCGCTATCGGAACGCTCGCGAGGCACCCGTCGGGGACGTAGACGGGCTCGATGAGCCTATTCGTTGATACGTCCGCTTGGTACGCCGCCGCGGATCGCGGCGACCGCAACAACAGCAGGGCCAAGCGGGTGCTCGGGTCCGTGCAGCCACTTGTTACGACAGATCATGTACTGATCGAAACCTGGATCCTGCTACGCCACCGACTAGGACGCGACTCTGCGGGCCGCTTTTGGGACGGCCTTAGAACTGGCGTGTGTCACATCGAGTCCACCACTTCGGCGGATCTCGAAGCAGCTCGGGCCATCTCGGAATCGTACTCTGATAATGACTTTTCCATCGTCGACTGTACGAGCTTTGCCGTCATGCAACGCCTCGGCGTGCACCAGGTGGCTACCTTTGATTCCGACTTCGCCGTCTTCCGCTTCGGTCCCGGTCGCCGGCGCGCGTTCACCATTGTTCGGTAAGCAACAGCGAGTTCTTGGAGCAGCATGTCACTTATTGTTGGGCGCAGAGCGCTTACTCGGACAACATGCGCGCGTACGATGCGCACTGGTCCGCTATGGCAGGCTACCCGGTGGGAGATCTTTACGAGTCTTCGCATCGTGACCTGATGCAGGTACCCGCGCCGTTTGCCGCAGACACCAACGAGCGCTCGCCCTGAGTGCCAAGGCCAAGGAGTCAAAGGAATCCATCGAACTCGCTATAAAGCGGTGAGAACGAGCTCTGGCAGAGCTCCCTTACGCGCGGCCGCAGCTCGAGCGGCTCTTCGCGCGCTCGGGGAGAAGCAACCCCGCACGACGCTAATTTAATAAACGGTGTGCTCGAGCGCTCCGTCCCGACACCAGATCGCCGTCGACGCTCGTGGGAGAGCCCTCGCTGTGTGGTCGACTCTGCAGGGCGACGTCTACGCAGCACGATTCACCGAGCCCTAGGCTCGAAGCGATTGCGGGGTCTCGTTCCGGCAATGTCACGTAAGAATTTCGATGCCGGTTGAAATTTGTCTCGACAAATTTCGACTACCATATAAACTTTCTGGATGTGCGTCACGAAGCTGCCGTTGGCCGGCGGGTGCGGGCCGAAAGACCCAAGGCCCGTCCGCGGACACACCTACGGGTCGCGGTATCGAGTCTTGCGTGCAGTGCCACCGCGAGGTGGTCCA
>DASXTY010000320.1:0-7507 GCA_036505155.1 Polyangiaceae bacterium
CGGTTCGCCGAGCGGCCTACCGCCCCCGGCTCCTTTGCGCGACTCCAGGCCGCCTCTCAACTGATCGATGCGAGGCTCGAGATCCCGGAACTCAGCATTGAGCTTTTGACACATCTCGAGGCTCGGCTGATCCTGGGCGCCCCCCAGCGATTCCAGCTGCGCGCGGATTGCCTGCGCCCGCGACAGCGCCTGGTCCAATTCCGCTGGAGTCCCATCGGTTTCGATGCGCTGAGTTGCCGCAGCTTCGTCCAATAGATCAATGGCGCTGTCCGGCAGGAACCGATGCTGCAGGTATCGTTTGGCTAGCCTCACCGCTGCAGAAACGGCGCTTTCGCTGATATTCACCTGATGGTGCGCTTCGTAGCGTCCGGCGAGTCCTCGCACGATGTCCAGCGCTTCCGTGAGCGAAGGCTCTTCGACCGGCAACACGGTAAGCGTCCGAACAAATTGCGGGTCCCGCTCTTCTAGACGCTTGAGTCCATCGGGAGTGACGGTTCCGAGCAGGCGCAGCTCGCCGCGGTGTAACGATGGCCGCAGCAAGTCGCCCAGAACCGACCCAGCCGGCCCCGCTCCAAACAGCTGATCCAGGTTTTTGACCACCAATACGGAGTCCCCATTGCCGCTCGAGAGGTTCGCCACGAGACTTCGAACCCGTTCCTCCATTTCGCCGCGGAGCCGCGCCCCCGCCATGAGCGCACCGGTTTCGAGCTCGTGCAGCCGTGTATTTTTCAGGTTGGCCGGCACCTCGTTCCGGCTCAGCCGGCTGGCCAGCCCCCTTACCACCGCGCTTTTGCCAACGCCGGGCTCGCCCACCAAAAGGGGATGGTTCTTTTCGCGACGCTCCAAGATGGTCATGAGTCTGCGCATTTCCGAGACGCGCCCAATCACCGGATCGAATCCTTCGCTGCGCGCTTCGGCTACCAGGTCTCGAGTGAAACGCTCCGGCGAAGAAGTGTCGGCAGCCCACGCCGTGCTGGGCACTTGCTTGAGCGCCCCGGTGTGAGCCCTGAGCGAGCCGGGGCTGACACGGAAGGAGCCGAGCAGCTCGCCCGCCGGTCCGCGTATTTCTTGTGAAAGCGCGTTCAACAAGTGCTCGACCAGCACCTCTCCAGAGCGCTCCCTTTCCGCTTCTCGCTCGGCGCGCTCCAGAAGGTCGAGCATCGCCAAAGACAAGTACGCGGACTCCGTGGCCTTCGGCAGAGTGTTCAAAGATCGCTCCACCGCCGACTGCAACTCCACGACATTGGTTCCCGCTCGACGGAAAACCTCCACAACTCCCGGATCGCGGCTCAGCGCGCAGGCCAGAAGGTGGAGCGGCTGCACCTCCGCGTGTCGGCGCTCATCGGCAACCGACTGGGCGCCGGCCACCAACACTTTGGCGCGCTTGGCATAGCGATCGAGCGATAGAGTCGCCGAGGTGTCTCTCTGGACCATGGGCATACACTAGTACCACGGCCCGGAGATCCGTTCCGGGATAGAGGCGCGAGCTAAGAACGGGGGCACGGAAATAAACGGGGGAGCTGGGTTTGGCAGCCCGCGGGCAACGCCGATGAACCGGCGATGCCCCTTTGGCACCTGGCACAAATAGGATATCTAAGACACTATGTGGGAACCATGGTAGCTCACCGAACCTTTCGATTTGCATCGATCACCGCCGCGCTCGGCCCGCCTTTTCTGGGCGTTCTCGCCTGCGGGGGCCGCGTCAGCGTCGACAGCAGCTACGGCGGCAGTAGTGGCAACAGCGGTGGCAGCAGCAACGGTGGCAGCAGCAACGGTGGCAGGATCATCGGCGGTAGCAGCGGCATCAACAGCGGCGGCGGCGTCAGCGGGTGCACGTTGCAAAGGCCCGCGGCTTATAAGGGTGCGGGAACAGACACGCTCATTTTCGACGCCGAAAGCGTCATCGGGGATTTCGAGGGACTCAAGATCGTCAACAACGACAACCTGCATGTGACAATGTTCGGTGGTTTCGCAGACTCAAACCCAGAACTTACTGCTTACCCAGCAACGCAGCGAATTCGGGATGACAGCCCAGGGCTCGATGGTCACGACGGCGCCACTTCGCAAGGCAATTTCGCGGCGCAATTCAAGTACAAGACCTGCTACGCCCCGGTAGGATCGGGGCTGCCGAACGAAGGCTTTTGCTGGGGCGGAGGAACCGGCTGGACATTCGAAGGCTGCTACGACGCCTCGGCGTACGGGGGGTTCGAAATCTGGCTCAAGGGTTCTGGAGCGGGTTGGGTTACTCTTGATTCGCCTCAGACCGCCTCTCGTTATCAAGGAGGGCCCTGTGCTACAGACTGCGGATATACGATTGCGGTAACCCTCACCCCCGAATGGACGCTGTATTCCCGACGTTGGTCGGAAATCATCGGCGGCCCGAGTAATTCGGCAATGGATCCCACCAAGATCACCGATGTAGTCATTTGGATGTGTAGTAACGGTTGGTGCGCGCAGGATGGGCCAATCGATATTGACATCACGTTTGACGAGGCCCGATGGTTACCCAAGTAGCCCAAGTTCCTCGATCGGCATCTGTGATCGCCAAGACACTTGGCTGCGTTCAGCCTACGGGGACATCGCCAGTGAGAACACAAATCTCGACTCGGGGCGCTCGAGCACCCACTGACCTTGTCCCGGAGTAACCGGTATGTCTTTGGGGTACGCCCGAACCTTCATGCTGAAAAGCATGGGCGTTCCGAGCTCTATCCAATCCTTGATTTTCTGCACTAGCAGCTGCTGTGCGCGGCTGTTGCCGTAAGAAACCAATCCCTTGGGCTCGGCAACCACCCACGAATCCCCGTCGCGCAGCGCAAAGCACGGCTTGCCGACCGCGAGCTGAACGACCTCGAACCCTGGCTCGGTCAGTGAAAGATAATCGCACAGAGGCCACATCGCTTCGAAAAAGTATCCCCAAAACGGGCGGGTTCCGGTTGGAACATTCGAGACCTTAGCTTCGCTGAGCGCCACATCGAGCGGCCGGGCCTGCGCGGGGCCGCGCTGGTACTTGCCGGAGAGCGGCACAAAGGAACAGCCGCGCATGTCGACAGACTCGAAGTGGTCCTCCACTTTCCGGAGCACCAAGAGGTGGTCCGCCATGTTAGGAATCTTGTTTTGGAACACGAAGAGGAGAAGACCGCCGTCTTTCACTTGGCGGTAGAAGGCTCGCGGGAGATCATATGCCGCTGCCGTGAACACGGCGCGATCGAACGGCGCCTCTTGTTCGCAGCCGTCGCCCCCGTCGCCTTGGCGAATGCTGACATTGCCTAACCCGAGGCTTTCGATAGTCTCTCGAGCGGATTGGGCCAGCTCGGGGATGATCTCAACTGAAACGACCTTGCCGCCTGGGCCAACCAAGTTTCCGATAAGGGCCGCATTCCACCCGCTGCCCGCGCCGAGCTCGAAGACTTTTTGCCCGGGCTCGAGTTGCAAGAGTTCGAGCATTCCGAGCACCATAGTAGGCTGCGAAATGGTCGCCGTCGGCGCTCCTCCCTCACCGTGCAGGGTGATAGGCCTGTCCTCGTAGAACAGCGCCAGATGCTCCTCGAGGTTCGCGCTAGTGACTTCAATGCAGTTCGGATGACCCTGCTTGAGGAACCGTCGAATGAAATGATGCCGTGGAACCCGGTAAAATGCCTGGATTACTGGCTCGGACACCGGCCAGCTCCGCTTCACCTTCTCGATGAGCTGGTCCTGCAAGTGTCGGATTGACGGCGAGATCGCGGTGGTTTCCGGGTCCGCGTCTTTCATTCGAAGGCGAGCTTTGCTCGCGTATACCTATTGGGTCAAGCGCCGATAGCCGCACGCATCGCCACAGGGGCGCACCCGACCACTTGGGCCTGCGCTCGCCCCGCGCTATGTACCCTGCAAGTGTTGGCTATTGCTGATCTTCCAGGCTGGCTGGTCACCGGCGTCGTCTTAGCGTTGGGCCTCACCCTGGGGAGTTTCTTGAACGTGGTGATCCACCGGCTGCCGCGCGGCGAAAGCCTGATTCGACCGGGCTCGCGATGTCCCCACTGTGGGAAACGGATCCGCGCTTACGATAATCTTCCCCTCTTAAGCTTCGCGCTTTTGAGGGGACGAGCGCGCTGCTGCGGCGCGCGGATCTCGGTGCGTTACCCGTTGATCGAGCTCATCGGCGCCCTGCTCTGCTGGGCCATTTTTCGCATCTTGATAGAAAGCGAGGGCGCTCAGGTAGCGCTCACGCGCGCCGCGCTGCTCTTCGCGTTGTATTCGGCTCTGGGGCTCGGGTTAGTAGCAGCGGCATTCATCGACCTCGAGCATATGTTCTTGCCGGATGAAATCACGCTGGGAGGCTCGCTGCTCGGCTTTGCAAGCGCCGGTTACCGACTGGAAGTCGGCTGGCGGGAATCGCTTTTCGGAGCCGCGTTGGGCTTTTTGATGATCTGGCTTCCGTTCGACGTCGGCTACCGGGCTTTGCGCGGCCACTCCGGAATGGGACTCGGCGACGCAAAGCTCACCATGCTGGCGGGCGCTTGGTTCGGGTGGGTCGGCGCGGTCTTCACGCTGCTGGCGGGCGCGGTTCAAGGAACGGTGGTGGCCATCACGCTGCTTTTGGTGCGCGGCAAACTGGAGGAGCCGGAAGCCGTGCGCCGTGAGCGCGCCGAGCGGCTGGAACAGATCCAGAACGCACCCGAATCCGAGCGGGCTCGGCTGCTGCTCGAGCACGAACAGGACCCGCTCGCCAAGGAGCCGGAGCCGGGGATTGGCAAAGCCCGCATTGCCTTCGGGCCGTTTTTGGCGGTGGCGCTGCTCGAATACATGTTGTTTGGTCGCTTCGTGCTGGAAGGAACCTTCTTGTGAGCGCGCTGAGCCCCGCGGGGATCGCCTGCGCGACGCTGGTTTTAGGGTGTGGCGAATCGTTGGCCACTGCCCCGACCGGCGCCTACCCGGCTCGGGGAGCAGAACCGTTGGTGGTCGAATATCCGCCGCCGCCCGCGCAAGTGGAGTTCGTGCCCAAGCAGCCGCGCGAAAGTTGCGTGTGGGTCGACGGGCACTGGAACTGGATCGCGCGTGGCTGGCAATGGGTTGCAGGAAGCTGGGTCATCGCACCGGCAGACTGTTATTACGCTCAGCCCAGCATGGTTTGGCTCCCTTCGTCACAGGGGAGTTTGCTCTATTATTTGCCACCGCGGTGGTACCCCAAAGGAGCGGAGCAGTCCGAGGAGGACCAGCCGCTCGAGCGTTGCGCGGAGCCCAGAGCTTGCGTCGTGCAAACCGGCGGTGCGGTCAATATCCGTGGTTCGGACAGCATTGTGCTCCCCTCGAGCGATCGTTAACCTGTTAAGAGTATGGCCCCCATGAACCTGAACGTATTTCGCGAGTACGATATCCGAGGCGTTGCCGACCGGGACCTCACGGATGAGCTAGCCCACAGAATCGGCGAAAGGCTTTCGCAAATGTTGCGTCCGGAGAGCTCGACAGCGCCGGCTCGCATCGCCGTCGGTCGCGACTGTCGGCTTTCAAGCCCGCGGCTCTTTACACATTTGGTGCAAGGTCTCATCAGCGGCGGCGCTCACGTGCTCGACGTCGGTGTTGGCCCAACGCCCATGTTGTATTTCGCGGTGCACCATCTGGAAAGCGATGGGGGCGTGATGATCACCGGAAGTCACAACCCGGCCGAAGACAATGGGTTCAAGATCATGCGGGGCAAAGCTGCTTTTTTTGGGGATGCTCTGCGCGAGCTTTCGAAGCGGGTTGAGCAGGGCGTCGGCCCCGGACGGAAAACCGGGTCGGTAGAGGCGACATCGGTGGCAGACGCCTATTTGAAGCGCTTGACTCAGGGCCTCGAAATATCCGACAGGTCATTCAAGCTGGTGGTGGACGCCGGCAATGGTTCCGCAGGTCCGCTCGGTCTGCGCGCGCTTCAAGCGGCGGGCTTTCAGCCCGAAGCCTTGTTCTGTGAGATGGACGGCACATTCCCGAACCACCATCCAGATCCTACGGTGCCGAAAAACCTGGAGTTCTTGATTGAGCGAGTGCGCTCCGAGCAGGCCCGGGTCGGCATTGCCTGGGATGGCGACGGCGACCGCCTGGGGGTGGTGGATTCGAGTGGCGAAGTGGTATGGGGTGACAAGTTGCTGGTGCTCTTCGCCAGGCAGTTGCTACGCGAGCGACCGGGGGCGACCGTGCTCGCCGACGTAAAGTGTTCCCAGTTGCTGTTCGACGATGTGCGGCGCCAGGGCGGCTCGCCCATCATGTGGAAGACGGGCCACTCGCTGATCAAGACGAAAATGCGTGAATCCGGTGCGTTACTGGCGGGAGAAATGAGCGGACACTTCTTCTTTGCCGACCGGTATTACGGTTACGATGATGCGATTTATGCGGCGCTCCGCTTGCTGGAAATTCTGTCGCGCGAGGGCCGCTCGGTGCTGGAGCTGGTGGGCGATCTGCCGACGACCTACGCGACCCCGGAGATTCGTGTAGAGTGTCCAGAGCAAATCAAGTTCAAAGTCGTGGAGCAGGTCACCCGCAAGTTGCGCGAGGAGGGCGAGCTCTGCGAGATTGATGGAGCGCGCATCACCTACGGAGACGGATCTTGGGGCCTGGTGCGAGCGTCGAACACCGGCCCCGTCATCGTACTCCGCTTCGAAGCCCCGACCAGCGCCCGGCTGGAAGAGATCCGCCGGCACGTGGAAGGCGTGGTCGAGGAGGCTCAGCGCGCGCTCGGCGGGCCGGCTTGACTGAGACAGTGACCGTTTCGGAGCCCAGTGTCGTGACTTTACAACGGTGGTCCGTCCGTCGCGTTCTGGAATGGACCGGGCGGGATTTTGAGCGGCGCGGGGTAGAAAGCAGCCGTCTGAGCGCGGAGCTGCTGTTGGCCCACACCTTGCGTACCGATCGCATCGCGCTCATCGTTCACCCGGAGCGGGAGCTTTCGGACGCGGAGCTCGCTTGCTTCAGGGAATTGATCAAACGGCGTCGCGCAGCGGAACCGGTAGCCTACCTGGTCGGAGAACGGGAGTTTTACGGCCATCCGTTTCGAGTCGACTCCCGGGTTCTCATCCCGAGACCCGAAACCGAAATATTGGTCGAGGTTGCGCTCCGGCGAACGAGCGCTCGTTACGCCTACGGGCGCGCTCTGGACCTTTGCACCGGGTCGGGCTGTGTGGCGATCGCCTTCGCAAAAGCGCGGCCCGGCTGGAAAATATTCGCCTCGGACATTTCGGAGCCGGCGCTCGAGGTCGCTCGAGCCAATAGCCTCCGGCTGGGCACGGTGCACCAGGTGGCGCTGGTTTGCGGCGATCTCTTCCAGCCTTTCCAAGGCTTTGCACCGTTTACTTTGATCACCGCCAATCCGCCATACATTCTCGAGTGCGAGCTCAACCATTTACCGGCTACAATTCGCGACTACGAGCCGCGGGTTGCCCTGCAAGGCGGCAGCGACGGACTTGAGGTCTTGCGACGAATCGTCGCCGCGGCGGGGGAGCACTTGCAGCCGGGCGGAGTGTTGGCTCTGGAAGTCGGGTTCGATCAGAGCGCGAGC
>DASXTY010000321.1:0-11531 GCA_036505155.1 Polyangiaceae bacterium
GTTTGACGCCCGGGCCGGGAGTGCAGGTACCACTCAAAGGACGGTGATAGGGCAGCGCATATTGAAAGTCGTAAGGCGGCGGCCCGCTCAGAGTGTACTCCTGTTTGAAGGCGTTCGAACCGCGGTCCACCGACTCACAGCGATAGTTTTGAATGCTGCCGGTAAGGACTTCCATCGCGTCGATCCAGCGGCTGCGTTCGCTCGCCTGCGCTCCGGTCGGGTCGCACATCGGAAACTGATCGTCGGAGGCCTTTCGCTCCATCGAGCCCGAAGAATCAACCAAGAGCATCACGTTGGGCATGGGAGGGTTGAGGTCGGCCTGCGCCGCCGATGGTCCGCTCTGAAAGAGCGCGATGCCGGCGGCGGCCAGCGCAAGCGTTAAAATTCGTGATTTTCTGATGGTCATTCCTCAGCGCTCCAGCGGACCGATGATCACCTGTGCCCGCATCGACTCGACCCCGGTGGTGCTAGCGGATCCGGTGGTGCAGGTGTCAGAAGCAAGGCCTGGCCTCAAGAGTCCGGTGGCGGTGAGCGAGACCTGCTTATAGTGAAACGAAGTGGACGTGCCCCCGACGTCGGTGCCCGCCACCGGTTTTTCAACCGGTCCCGGATCGGTCATTTGGACCCTGAAATCGCCGGCCACCTCGGTGAACCCGAGGCTCCCCGGAGTGGGCAAGCTGGGGGGCGCGGGATTTATGGCGGGCTCGAGCAGAGTGCGGCCGGCGTAATAAGACGCGACGCGGCCCCCGATTTCCTGCGCAAAGAATTTCCTGCACGGAGTCTTACCGCCGCCGGGAGGCGTGTAGTTCTTCAGGAGCGGGCACTCGTCGGAACCGGTTGCCATCTCCCGAGAATAGGCGGGCGCGGTCCCGGTCCCCAGCTCCGTCAGCACAGAAACGGCGCCGTATTCGGTGATGTAGTGAGTCTGCAACGCCTCGCGGTTGAAACCGGAGGCGGCGTCCACCAGGCTGGCCGAGCGCGCCGCAAAAATGCCCATTGCAGTGAGCAGTGTGACCACCATCACCACGATGAATACGGCGGCTCCCCGTTCCTCTCGCCGCTTGCGCCAGAGCTGCACCTTCAGACCATGCTCGGGAAGTCGTTCCATCACAAGCCCCATGTTGGCCTGGTTTGATTCCGCAGCGCGATGTCGGCCTGCAGCGTGCGCACGCGCGCAAACGGCGCTCCTCCGTTGGGCCCGAGCCCGATCCGGAACAAGCCGGGCTCGGTGCTGATCTTTTCTTTGCGATCGGCTTCTCGCGAACGAATACCAAGCCGCACGCGAATCGCGCGAACCAAGTGAGGTCCGCGATTGACGGCCAGCTCTGGGTCGGTGGGGCCGGCCCAACCGCCGATATTGGCGTCGCCCGGGGCCAGGGTCAAAAGAGTCGGGTCAGTGGCGTTGAGCACGCTGTTCACCACGGTGATGCCGAGCTTCAGGTCCACGGCGTATTCGGCCACCAGCTCCTGCGTACCGGCTATCTCCTTTCCATCGGTGTCGAGCTCGGCCCGCACCAGCTCGGTGCGGGATGCGTCGAATGGATCGCCAGCGCTTGCCGCGTACAGGGGCCCGTAGCTCGCGCTGGTCAGCCTGCGTATGTCGTAGCGAACGAAGTTCACCACGTTGGCGAGCGAACCGGTTTCGAACCCTCGGAACCCGCACAGAGCGGCGCCGGAAGAGCGAAATGTCAAAACCGGCGCGCGTGACAGGATCACCATCGGTTGAGCCGGTGTGGCCGCGCTGACTCCGGAAATGGTGCCGTACTGTTGGCTCCCCGTCTTGTCGACGATGCGAAGCGCGCGTCCGGCGCCGAACACACCCGATAGCACCGCCTGGCACGCGGCTTGACCCTTGGTGTCGTCGTAACCCAAGCGCCACATGGCGCTGGATTTTTCCTGCAAATACACCTGATACTCAGCGCCGGTGTCCACCACGTTCCGGACCGGAAACGCCTCCACCGAAGAGTAGGAAGAGGCGAGGGTGATGCTGTCCGGACTCACTTGAGTAGCCAGCTCGGGTGGCATAGGCGGCCCCGCCTCAACAGCGATGCTTGCCAGCTTCTTCAGCTGTTTTGGCCAGGTCGCATCGGTAACCGGATTGCCACAAACCTGTGGGTCGTGCCGCACGTTGGGCGACGACAAGTAGCCGGCGCGCGCGATATCCAACCGCAGCCGTTCGAAACCGATCACGCTGCCCATGGTTGCGTCTCCAATGCGCGACTCGCGCTGGTAGAACCGCGAGCCATCCCGAGCCAGGGCAAACACCGCGACCGACATGAAGAGCCCACCGGTGATGGCGACCATCAGCTCCACCAAAGTGAAAGCGCGATCCCGTCGCCGCACGGCAGCGGTTCGAATTTCGAGCGGTTGGTGCTGGTGAATAGAAGCCATGTCAGATGGGAGAGTTTTGGCGGACGGCCGAGGCCTTGTAGACGAAGTGATACGTGTTGACGTCTTTGCCCAAGGCGTCGGCGCTGGCGCTGGGGTCACACAGTTTCGCGGTGTCTTTGACCCCATCTCTGCGCCAGAACACTCGCACCTCGGTGCGAAGGAGGCCGTTGCCCACCACCGGCTTGTCCGCAGGGAACAGCCACGACAGTCGCAGGTGGGTGCAAAATACCGCGCTGTTGAGGTCGCTCACCGGGTTTCCGAGGGCGTCGAATCCCGGACCGAACAGCAGCGTCCCGTCGTACGCCGGTTGAACCCACGCGTTTGGACTGGATGAAACCAGCTTGAGCCATACGGTGTTGCCCAGGTCATCGAGGCCGGGATTTTTTACCGAGGGGTGATTCCAGGCCACGGCATCGGCAGCCAGCTGCTCCTGCCAGGCCTGAGCAATGTGCGCCGCCAGGTTTAGGTTTTTGGCGTGCTGATTGGAGCTGACGGTCACCTTTTGCATGGCGATGATTCCCGTCACTCCGACGCCCAGAACGGCGAGCCCCATCATCAATTCGATGATGGTGTATCCTTGGCGGACTCGGTTGAAGCTCATGGCGTCCCCACCGTGCCGGTGATCCGGGAATTGCCGCTCGGAAGCAACGCGACGATGCGCTCCAGGCCGACCACGGTTCCACCGGGCCGGCGAGTGACGCGCGCTTCGGGCACTCCAACTAAGGGATTGAACGGCGTGGTTTGAAGACTGTCGTAGCGCACGTAGGTGCGCCCGATGGGCGTGAAACAGACCTCCATATGATCGACTTCGGTGCCGCTCGGATCGCGCACTGCGATGTAGACGTTCTGAAACTCTCCCCGCGCCCCAACGTCGAAGCCGGTCAGAACCCGGTTATCATCGGTTGCCGGATCAACGGTGACCCAGCTGGTTGCCTGGCACCCGGTCGCCGGCAGCGACGCGCAAGCCGGGGCGGTGGCGCGGCTGCCTTCGACCCCTTCGCGAAGCTCGAGCGCGCCGCGCGGCCTCGCAGTTCGGTCGTAACGCCACAAAACGGCTGCACCGCGTCCCACCGATCGCATGCGGGCGTTTCGGTAGAGCTGCGCCACCTGCTGGGAGGCTTGCTCGACCCGGCGGTCCCGCATCCGCTGGGTGATGGAAGGGATGGCGATCACCGCCAGCGCTCCAATGATGAGCACCACCACGAAGAGCTCGATGAGCGTGAACCCCCGCTCGCAGGCGCGCGAGCGCGCAGGCCTGTCCAGCGGGGAGCAGTGGTGTCCCGAGGTCGCGGACAAGCGACGTCCCGGGCCTCTTCGAAGGAGCGCAAACACAGCAAGGAACCGGTACAGCAAGCGCTGTGCCGAATCCCAGTCCCGCCGGCCGCGTTTTTCGCGGGTAATTTCGTGCATTCCGCGACGGGTGCGCAGTAAGGATTGCGGCGGTATGTAATGATTGCGGGGTTCGCTTCCCCCAAAGCGACCCGGACGACCGCTGGTTTTGGGCGGCCGCCCGAACTGGCCGTGGCTTGCTGCTGCTGGAACGTTCTGGCAGACCGCCAGCATGCGTCGTGGCGTGCTGCGGGTCTTGTGCTCGATAGTGTTTTGGCCCGGTTCGAGCTTGGCCCCCCGATTTTGGCTGGTTCTCCTCTTTCTCGCAGCCTGCAGCAAAAACGAACAACTGTCCAAGGAAACGGGTTCGGCTCCGCCTCCGGTTCAAAGCTCCAAAGCTGGCGCGTGTGCCTCGGGCGGTGGACAAGTGGACGACCCGTTGAGCGCGCGCTTTCTTCCGCGAGCGACCGGGGACTACTGCGTCGATCCACATGGCGAGACGCGTTCCTACGGAAAAGAAGCGCGAGGCTCGCTGGATCAAGTTTGCGTCGAGCTTTTTGACGGCGAATGCGAGATTTACAAGTCGTATGGCCTCGAGCGGGTGGTAACGCTGCGGTACGTCGATACCAAGGGTTCTCCCGGATCCGTCACACTAAACCTGTCCCGTTTCTTGAGCCGTGAGGGGGCTTATGGTTTCTACTCCCGGCGAGTGCTCGCTGACTCCGATCCGGCCAATACTTCGTTGAGCACGCTGGACGCTCGCGGTTGGGTGACGTTGGGAGCCGGAATTGCGTACTTGTGGCGAGATCGACATGTGGCCGAGCTCAGCTACACGAACGAGCTCGAGTCGCCCGAGCAACTCAAGCTCAGCAGCCGACGGGTGCTCCCGGAATTGGCGAAAAAGATTTCGAGTGAGCTGCCAGGGCCCACCGAACCGCCCGCGGCGGTGGCGGCTCTCCCGGAGGCGCGCCGGCTCCCGCTGGGCACCAGTTTTACTCAGGGAGACATGTTGGGGGTGTCCGGAGTCGGTTCAGGAGCTCTGGGTTTCTACCGAGAGGGCGACCGGCGTTGGCGCGTGTTCGCCGTGATCCGGGCTGACTCGGATTCGGCCAAAGACGTGCTGAGAACGCTAAAGAAGCTGGACGGGGCAAAATCGCTCAAGCCGCCTCCCATCGAGGCGCTCGAGCTTGCGCTGCGGGACGGCGAAGACAGCCCCAAGGTCGATTGGCTGGTCGCCCGGCGGGACAACATCGTGTTCGGAGTCGGGGACGAGCGCTACGCGCTCACCGCGGACAATGCCGAAGCGCGCGCTAAAGTGAACCTGTCTCAGACCCAAAAACTCGACCTGCTCAAGCAGCTGATCCAAACCGCTGCCGCCCCCGCAAACCCGCGCCCTGAATGAGCTTTGGCGCCGGGCTGCTATCCTATTCGCCGTGGACTTCGAGCTACCTGAGCAGCACCGGATCTTGAGAAAGACGGTGCGCGAGTTTTGCGAGCGCGAAATCAAACCGTTCTGTAAACAATGGGACGCCGAAGAGCGTTTTCCGACCGAGATAGTGCCCAAGCTCGCGGCCATGGGGCTGCTTGGGATCCGCGTCCCGGAAGCGTACGGCGGGTCGGGAATGGATATGTTGGCTTATGCGATCTGTGTCGAGGAGTGCGCTCGAGTAGACGGCTCGCTGGCGCTGACGGTGGCGAGCCACAACGGATTGGGTGCTGGACACGTGCTTTCTTTCGGTACCGAAGAACAAAAGCGCAAGTATCTACCCAAGGCCGCCAGTGGCGAATGGCTCGCGGCGTGGGCGCTCACCGAACCGGGATCCGGCTCCGACGCGGCCGCACTCAAGACCACCGCCGAACGCGTCGATTCCGGTTGGCGCCTCAACGGCAGCAAGATGTTCATCACGCAAGGGTCGGTGGGCGGTTTTTGCGTGGTGCTCGCGCGCACCAATCCATCGGTTTCGGCTCAGCATGGGATCACGGCATTCATCGTGCCCACCGATACGCCGGGCTACCTCCTGGGCAAGAAGATCCACAAATATGGCTGTCGCTGGAGCGACACGGTCGAAGTGACGCTCGAAAACGTACAAGTGGCGGACCAAGAACGGTTGGGGGACGTGGATGGCGGCTTCCGTGACACCATGCGGGTTTTGGACGGAGGGCGGGTTTCGATTGGCGCGATGGCGCTGGGGCTCGGCCGAGGAGCCCTGAACATGGCGGTGGAGTACGCAAAGCAGCGCTCCGCGTTCGGACAGCCCATCCAGGACTTTCAGGCGATTCAATGGATGCTGGCTGACGCCCGAACTGGGCTGGATGCCGCCGAGCTTCTGGTACATCGGGCCGCTTGGCTATGCGACCGCGGTGAACGCTTCACGCTCGAGGCGAGCATGGCGAAGCTCTTCGCGAGCGAAGTGGCAACCAAGGTGTGCAACGACAGCCTGCAGATTCACGGCGGCTACGGGTACACCCGTGAGTTCGACGTCGAGCGACATTTGCGCGACGTCAAATTGTGCGAAATCGGCGAAGGCACGAGTCAGGTCCAACGGATGTTGATCGCGAAGCGGATCCTTCGGGAATAAGCTTCTCGGAGTTACATGGTAGCTACGATGCCAGCCTTGCAAAGCGACAAGCCTCTAGATCCGCGTCTCGTCACCTTGCTTTGCGACGTGCAATGGTTGGCATACCGGCTTTGGGGGATTCTGAGCCACCTCCGATCGCCGAATCTGGGCCCGGAAGAAGATGCCTTCGGTTTTCAACTCCCTGCCTTTTGCGCTTTCGTGCATGCGCAGAGCATCGAAGAAGTTCCGGGTGTGTTCTCGCTTTCTCCCGGTTTTGACTCCCCGACCCACCACACCTGCCAGCGACTCAAAACCGATTTGGTGCGTAAGGCTCAGCGCACTCCGGCTTTTGGCTGCTGTGCGGCGGGGTTCAGAATGCTGTGCCATCCGCTGCGTTGGCGAAACCGCGTGCTGGGGCATGTGCTATTCGGGCCCTGGCGCAATGGGCCGGTGCCCAGCGAAACCATCGAGCGTTTCGCTCGCCCGGGCTCTTCTTCCGGCTTTCGTTTCGTAGATGAGCTCAGCTGGGGCGCCCAGGAAGTTCCCAAGCTCGATCGGCGCGAAGAACGCGCGCTCCTTGGGTGGAGCAGGCAAACGCTGAACCGGCTGCTCGCGCAATACGGAGCTCTGGTCGACGGCGCAAGCTGGGAGGAGGTGGTGGGAACGCATTGGGAGCCTCTGGGAACCCCGGTGAGACTCGGAGCCGACGCCCCCGTCGTGCTGTCCATCGCAACCTCGTGGCCTTACGACGGGAAGCCGTCCTTCGCCCCGGCCCAGATACGCTTGCGGTATTGGGACCTGGTGTATGCGGAGAGAGACACGGCTCGTCTGATTCTGAACGGGTCGGGGCTGGAATTGCCATCTGGGAGGATCGTGCTGATTCCGCCTGGCGCGGAGGTTTCGACGGACGGCGACCAAGACGCCAATTGCCGCGGCGTCCAATTTCAGTTCGTGGGCCAGCTCGGAATGTTTCTTGATTTGGTCGGTCGTCCCATCGCGATTGAGGCGCATCAGCGAGAGCTCCTCCGCTGGGCGTACGCGCGGCTTTCGCAGGATCCCCCACTCTTTAATACTTCGCTTGCACGTCTACACCTATTGGATTTTCTTCTGAGCCTAAAGCACCCGTCGCCCCCGAGCGGTCACGACGAGCCCATTGCGAGCGCCGCCGAGCTCGAACGTCGCCCGGCGCTGGCGGCGTCGGCGAAACGGTATCTGGAGGAACATGCTGGGGAACCGGTGTCGGTCACTGAGCTGGCTCGAGCGTGCGGAGCCAACAAATTCACCATCGCCCACGTCTTCAAGCAGCAGACTGGTATTTCTTTGATTCAGTATCACAGCAGGATCAGGATGGAGGCGGCTCAGGCGTCCTTGCGAACCGGCAAACATTCTGTGACGGAGATTGCCCATCAGCTCGGCTTCAACGACACTGCGCACTTTTCTCACGCTTTTAAGCGCGCGGTAGGAGTGTCGCCTTCCGAATATGCTCGACGCGTTCGGGTGACGACCTGAGTCCTGCGCGGCGACTCGTCAGTACTTCTCAGAGCAATTTCAGCATCTCCGCGGCGCGCTCTTCTGCCGCATCGATGATGCCACGGGCTTCGAGCGCGGGGATTCTCAGCCGCTCGCACAAGAGATCCAATAGCTGCTTTTCCTTTTGATGCTGCTCGCCGTCGATGTAGGTCAAGAGAACCGCGTGCTGCAAGAGGACCCGCCGGTCGTCGTAGCTCAAGTCGGTGAGCGGGATGTCCTCCAGAGTGCGCATCGATTGGGCGTATTTGCGAATTTCGTAGGCTTCGCTCGGCAGCGCGTGGAAAGCCTCCAGCAGGGCCTCGATGACTTCGAGCTCTTCCTGAGCGACGCGGCCGTCGGCCCAGGCAACGCTGACGAGCCCTTTCAAGATCGCCATGTTCTGCTCGTGCATGTGCCGACAATGGCACAGCACGCCCGCGGGTCAACGCGCGTCGACGGTAACGAACGCTTCGCCCTGCCCGCGGCTCGGCGTGAGCTCTTCCCCCGATAGGGGAATCCGCTGCCAGCGACGGCCCTGCTGGGCGGGTAGCACTACCGCGACCTCGAGCGGCTCACAGGGGAGCCCGCTGAAAACGGCGGTGGGCCCTTCCGAGCGCCTGGGGACCAGCGCAGAGTCGCTTTTGGCGGCGCGAAGCAGCACTGGGGCACCCGGTGGCGCTCTTCGTACCGTCACGTTTGCGCGGCAGGGTGTTATCGGCAATGTTGTGCCGACTCCGGGTGACGTTGGATGGCGCGGTACAGGCAATGACTGCGCGCTTCTGACTGCAGCGGCAACCGCCCGGAGGTTCGAAGCGTGCTCCACTCGGGTTCGTGAACGCCACGCGGACCCGATACTCAGCAGCGCGACGAGACCTCCCACGGCGATGGTGACCTGCGGAACGATGCGCCATCCGACTTTGGGCTGGAGGCGGGCGGGTATTTCCGGCACTTCCGTGGAAACCGGTGGCGGCGTTCGACTGACCCCGGGATGCGGACTGGGCGTGGCTTCCAGACCCGCCAACGCTTTGAGCTCCCGGCGCAGATAACTATCCGAGTGGACACCGCCGACACGAAACTCCGCTACCAATTGCTCTACATCGCTGCGCGGTGCGTTCAGCTGAACCGGAGGCGCTTCAGGGGACGGGAGGCTGGTCGCAATCTCCACCACGCCGGGGAGCGGCCCATGAGACATGAGCACTGTACCCATGTAAGGCGTCAAACCCGCATCGGCATTGACGTCAGAGGCCTCCGGAGGCGGCTCTGGACTCGAGCTCACGTCATCCGGAACCGGTGTAGCCGGTGGCTTAGGTAATGCGGGTTCGGGGAGCAATGCGCTGTGCAGCGGTTCTACGGCGAAATCGGTTAGCAACTCTTCCACATCTGATTCCAGAAACACTTTTGGGTTAGGCAAAATGTCGGGACTTACCGTCTCGGGCGGTGGGTCATGGATCACCAGCGCCGTGCCCAGGTAGGGCGTCAAGCTGGGGTCGAGCCCGTCCAGGGCGAAGTCCGCATCCACACTGAGATGGTTCAGCGGTGGACAAGTCGGGGTGGCCGGCGCGGGATCCTCGCTTCCCGGTTCCCAGCAAACGTCACGGCAGGATGTGTGTTCGCAAAATTCCTCCACGAACACAGGCTCACTACGCGGCTCTGGCTCCTCCACCTGCGGCTGCTCCGGCTCCTGCGGTGGCTTGGGTAGCGCGGGGCCGGGCAATACTCCAGAAGAGAGCGCCTGCGCGTCTAATTCGCCCAGCAGCTGGTCTACTTCCGCCTCCAAAAACACTTCGAGATCGGTTGCCGGATCGTGCAAGACCAGCGCGGTTCCAAAGTACGGCGTCCGCGCGAAAAGGACGGGATCATTCGGCTCCTCCCAAAGTTCGGCTGGATCCGGCAGCTCCTCGCAAGGAGGCATCTGCTCCGACGAAAAGGCCACCAAGTCTTCGCTGTACAGTTCTTCGACCGGCGGTTCGTCGACCTCGGACGTGTCGTCGGGTGGCTCCTTGACGCCTACCTGTTCCCAACAGACGGCATGGCAGGACACCGGCTCGCAATATTGCGCGGAAAGCGCCGGGTCGTCTTCGAGAGGCGGCTCTAGGCTCGGCGCATTTGCCGAAATCTCGTCGACCACCGAACCCTCACTCGACGCAATCGGTTCGACCGGTGCGTCACCGCTCGGCGTAGGCTCGCGATTTTCGTCGACAGCAACTCCGACCGCATTTTCGTGGGGCACAAGCTCGGGGAGGTCCGCCGCAGCGGCGATGGCGCTCAACACAACCTCCTGGAGGGGAATGTCGAGATCCAGCAGCTTTCCAGGTGGGGTGGGTTCCGGTTCCGGAACGTCGGCAAGCTGCGCAGCCGGAGCCGGCAACGGAAGCGCTTCCTCCAATTCTTCGCGCCGGCATGCCAGCGCTTCGAAGTGATCGGCAAAGGCCGGTATCTCCCCGAGGCGATACGGTTTTACCGGTACTGCTTCGAAATCGCCCGGCACCGGGGGAGGCAGGTGTTCGTAAGGCTCTGGATCTAAAATCTCGCACTCGACGAATACGTCCGGCAGCGTTTGACTTCCTTGCGATGGCAAGAGCGCAATGACCTGGGTTTCAACCGGCGAGAGGACGAGGGCGTCGACCAGCAGCGGTTCGATCGCGGGGTCGCAACCTGCTGGGGGGGTCAGCGTCACCAGCTCTAGCCGGGGCGACTCGACAAGCGCCGGGGCATTTTCCTCGGGCGGGCGCGCGGGACTCGGAGTCGCATCAACCGTCACGTCTACTTCGATGTGAAACGGGGGGATGCTGGGGGGGATGGAGCTGGTGGGGGGGATGGCACTGGTGGGCGGGATGGCGCTCGCTAGCGGCGCCTCCGGCGCTGCTGGAGCGTGATGGCTCGGATGCGCTGGTTCTCCTGCCGGTTCGCCAGGGAGGGGCTCCGGGTCGCAAAGAGCAGCGACCGATGACGGCACTCTGAGCTGCCCGCTCGCCTTTGCCCGGGTCGTCTCCCGAGCCAGCCGCGCAATGGAGCGCCGCGCAGCCGCGCGATTTGCCGGAATTAGCGCGGCTTCGAGCTGAGAGAGCAGAGTTCGTAGACTCGCGCTGTTACCTAAGGCCACGCGGGTCAGCGCATGGTTCTTTCCGCTCGACGCTTCTAGGAGGACTCGCAGAAGCTCGCGCAGCGATTGCTCCACAACTCTTTCGGACGGCGGCGGGCCCCCGGTCAACCGCACCGATCCGTCTTCCAAGATCAAGACATCTTCCGGACTGAGCGAGCGAGCGTCTTTAACCGCCTGATCGGCCGCAGCCAGCACCAGGTACCCCGCGCTGTCAGCCACCAGAATGGCACAGCGCGCCGCAGCGGCCGATAGTAGCTCCTGCGCGGAGACGCTCATGTCGAACCTCATAAGTCAGGCGCAAAGAGCTGGACAAAGACCTTGCAATGCGGAGGAGGCGTTCTTCTCCTCGAGGGTTTTCGGATACTTCTGGGTCCGCGTGAATTGCGCGGTATAGTCGGCACAGATGCTGCTCTGTCCCCGCTGCGGTATTGAAAACGACCCCGGGTCCACGGCCTGCTGGGCGTGCAGTCTCGAGCTGGGCCCACCGGAGCAGTCGGCGGCTCGCAGCCGAGAGCCCGGCGGCTTCAAAACCATCCCGGGTGCGGGCGGAGCCACCCCGCGCAACGCGGAGCCCGGTGGATTTAAAACCATCCCGGGTGCGGGTGGAGCCGCCCCGCGCAGCGCAGAGCCCGGTGGATTTA
>DASXTY010000322.1:0-5595 GCA_036505155.1 Polyangiaceae bacterium
ATGAGCACCCGCGGATCATCGCCCGGCAACGCCTGCAGCATTCGTCCTTCGTCATCCACCTCGGCGTACCACCGATACGCCATTCCCAGGATGAGGCCCTGATGCACGAGCTTCGAAAACGGCTCAGGGTGCGTTACCACCCCCTCGTCGAACAGAACCTTGTGCCAAAAGCGCGCATAAAAAAGGTGCAGTACCCCGTGTTCGGCGCCGCCCACGTAGAGGTCGATCGGCATCCAATCGTCGTATGCGGCTTCGCTCACGAGCTGCCGCTCGTTATGGGGGTCGAGGTATCGTAGGTAGTACCAGCACGAGCCCGCCCATTGAGGCATGGTGTTGGTTTCGCGCGCGTACCAAGCTCCGTCGCGCTGGAAAAAACGCCAGTCGAGCGCGCGAGCCAAGGGGCCCTGTGGATCGCCGGGTGTGTAGTCGGCGAGCTCCGGCAACCTGAGCGGCAATTCGTCTTCAGCGAGTGGGATGGGATTCGAATAATCAATTTCGTACGGGTCTCCGCGCCGCGGATCGCCCTGGGTTTCTATCGGGAAATAGATGGGGATGGGCTCCCCCCAATAACGCTGACGGCTGAACACCCAATCGCGGAGCTTGTAGTTTACGCGGCGCGCTCCGATGCCCCGCTGCTCCAAATATTCGACCATGTTTTTCTTCATTTCGGCGGTCGGCTGACCGTCGAACGGGCCGGAGCGCACGGCGATACCGTCGTCCAAATATGCGGCCTCGAGCCGATCGTGGAGCGCTCCATCGGGGCTCACCACCTCCACCACCGGCAGCGCGAATTTCTGAGCAAATTCGAAATCGCGCGCATCGTGACCCGGAACAGCCATGATGGCGCCGGTCCCATAAGAGCCCAGTACATAGTCAGCGGTGTAGATAGGAATGGTGGCGCCGCTCAGGGGATTCACCGCGTAAGCCCCGATGAAAATCCCGGTTTTCTCCTTGTTTAGGGCGGTTCGTTCCATGTCGCTTTTAGTGCGAGCGGCATCGACGTATTCGGCCACCTGGGCGCGTTGCTCGCTACTGCTGATGTGTAACGTCAGCGGATGGTCCGGCGCGATTACCATGTAGGTTGCGCCATACAGCGTGTCGGGCCGCGTGGTGTAGACGCGCAGCGACTCCTGGTTTTCGACAATTGGAAAGTCGACGTCGGCTCCTTCGCTCCGTCCAATCCAATCCAGCTGTTTCTGCTTGGTTTCGGGCCAGTCGAGCCCTTCGAGGTCGGCTGCCAGCCGGTCTGCATAGGCCGTGATCCGAAGTTGCCACTGGCGCAGCGGCTTTCGGATCACCGGGTGACCGCCGATTTCGCTTTTTCCGTCGATCACCTCCTCATTGGCCAAAACCGTCCCCAGCGCCGGGCACCAATTGACCGGGATTTCAGCTTGGAACGCCAGCCCGCGGTGAAACATCCGAAGGAAAATCCACTGGGTCCACCGCACATATTCGGGGTCGGTGGTGTCGATCTCGCGCGACCAGTCGTACGCGAAACCGAGCGACTTCAGCTGTCGGCGAAAAGTTTTTATGTTGTCTGCGGTGGTGGCGGCCGGGTGAGTGCCAGTCTTGATCGCGTGTTGCTCCGCCGGAAGACCAAATGCGTCCCAGCCCATCGGGTGCAGCACATCGAAGCCCCGCATCTTCTTGTAGCGCGCCACGATATCGGTTGCGGTGTACCCCACCGGATGTCCGACGTGCAGGCCACTGCCCGAAGGGTAGGGAAACATGTCGAGCACATAAAATTTCTGCCTCCCCGGCCGGCGCGTCGCCTTGAACGTGGCGTGCTCGTCCCAATACCGCTGCCAGCGCCCTTCGATACGGATGTGGTCATAAGCCATCGGTGCTTTTCCTTAGCAGATCCGATCGGCTGGGTTGACGGCGAACCTGCACTCGGCTGGAGTTCTTGTCCCCACGCGGGGCAGCCGAGGGCAAATGCGCACGCGATTTCAGACTTTGCAGCTGTTCTGGAGTTGCATTTTGGCGTTTCCAGCTTTTTTGGGCACCTCCTGCGCCACCAGAGGGGATTGCATCGCTTCCCGCACATGCGCTTCGGCAGCCCCTACCGGCGCGGCGGGAGCGGCGGGCGCAGCGGGTGCTCCGAGCTGCTCTGCCAACGCGGATTGTGACGACGGGCTGAATTGCAACGGCCTGGAGACCTGCCGCACCGGCCGTTGCATTCCGGGCGTGGATGCGTGCCCGAACCAAGATCCTCAGCATTGCATCGTGAACTGCGTCGAAGGAGCCCCACCCCTCTGCCAGTATCGAGCTACCGACCGCGACAATGATATGCACCTGAGCTCCAACTGCCCCGACGCGCCGGGCGACGATTGCATGGACGACGAGCCGACGGTGTTTTCCGGTGCCCCGGAGCTCTGCGACGGGCTCGACAACGATTGCGACGGATTGGACGATTTCGATGACGGTTTTTCGCTTTCCGGTGCCCCAAAGTTTCTGCTCGACCAAGGTCAGAGCCCTGCCATCGCTTGGTCACCGGCAGCGATGCGCTACGGAATTGCCTGGTTAAACCGCAAAACCAACCCGATGGCAGTGTGGTTCGAGCCGATCAATGCCGATGGCTCCGTCACCATTGGGCCGGTCACCATGGCAACCGCGCCGAGTCTCGGGCCAGCAGTGGACATCGCTTGGGGCACGGATCGCTTTGGCGTGGCCTGGCATGACACGGGCACGAGCGAGATCCACTTCCGCGAGGTCGACGCGGACGCACAGGCGCTTGGAAACGCGATCACCGTAACACTCGAAGCGGGCAGTAGCGCCCAGCCAAAAATTGTGTGGAGCGGTGACCGCTGGAATGTCGCGTGGCTCGACGATCGCGACGGCTACTGGCGCGTTTATGCAAATGGAATTTCCACTAGCTCCACTTTGTTCGGTGCCGATCGCCCGCTCAGCACCGCCAATAAGCCCATTTCAATGCTGGACTTTGCCGCAGCGGGAAATTTTCTGGCCTTGGTCTGGGCGGGCATCGGTTTCGGCGAGTACGCGCATCTGAACCTCGATTTCAGCCCGTTGGGCGCTCCCATGTCGCTCAGCCCGGGCCCGCCTAACATATCGCTGGAAAGCGTTAGCGTAACAGGGACCCTCGACCAAGCGCACTTTGCCTGGATCGACTCCTCGAGCCAGGGGAAGGTTCTGAGAAAGCTCGACACTCTTGCTGACGGAACCGTGGTTTGCGGTGGCGCCTTGGGAACCATTAGCCTCACCCGAACCAGGACGGTGCGCGCAATCGCGGCTTCGGGCCTCTCCGATGCGTTGGTTTCCGAGGAGTCGGAAGGCGCGGGGGCTTGGCCTTCCGTAGAACGCGTGCTCGGCCGCTGTCGGGCAGCCGCTCACTCAGTGCCGCTGAGCACCTTCGGTGTAATGCCGGACATCGCCGCGGGTAGCCGAGGATTTGTCGCAACCTGGGAAGACACGAACGGCATTTATTTTCGCCTATTCGGCCCCAATCTGTGCGACTAGTGCCGCCGCTGCTTGGAACGCTGCCTCGACACTACGCGCTTGAGCGATTTGTCGATTTTCTTTTCCAGGCGTGCGCAACGCCGACTCCAGGCTTCGTCCGCTTCACCGGTGCCTTGGAGCGTCAGTTCCAGCGCCCGCATCGGTTCCTTGACGAAGTGCTCATACAGCTTGGCCAGCTCCAATCGCACGGCCGGGTCATCCACCTCGACGATGTGCTTTTCAAGATCCACGAGTGCGCGAGCGCGGTCACCACGCGCCCTGGCGATCTGTCCGCGGACCTTGAGCGCTCCCGTCCCCGCCCCCCGTCGAACCGCTGCGTCGGCGGCGCACTCCGCTGCGTCGAGCGCCCCGGCACGTTGCAGCGTTCGGGCTAGCCCCACGAGGTCATCGCCATGCAGCGCCTCTTGCGGCTCGCCGTACAGACCCACCAGGGCCGCCATGCTGAGCACGTCCAAAGCGTTGTGCTCGACCACGCTCCGGAGGGCCATTTCCTCGCCGGTTCGCAAGAAATGCCCGTAGCAAGCGGCGATGTCCGCGCCATCGATATCCGGTCCCCGCACGAACCCCAAAACGTCGGCCTCTAGGTGAACCAGCCGGCAACCTCCCAGCCGCGCTCGGTGAAGGCGGCGTGCAACGTGGAGCAAATCGA
This sequence comes from Polyangiaceae bacterium, assembly GCA_036505155.1. GTDB lineage: Bacteria > Myxococcota_A > Polyangia > Polyangiales > Polyangiaceae > DASXTY01. The sequence goes on from DASXTY010000322.1 coordinate 4,127, forward strand.
GGTGCGCCGGCCATTGGGGCAGGTGCCTGCGCTGCATCACGTAGCGCGTTTCTAGGAGCGGAAGATCGAAGGTTTTTCCGTTGTACGTCACCAGCAGGCTCGCCTTTTCCACGCGCGAGCTCAAGAGCTCGAGCATCGCGCCCTCGTCAGCCGGCGAACGGACCAAAAGTTGCTCGACTATCATTCGACCGGAAGCTTCGAACCAGCCCAATCCCACCAAAAATGCGATGATCCCGGCTCCACCCCCGAGCCCCGTGGTTTCCGTATCCAGAAACAGTGCTCGGGTCGGGTCCGTGCTTTTTAAGCTGGGATCCAGCGCTAGAAGCGCGAGCATTTCCGCGCGCGCCGACGCGGCAGCTTCCACGGGCAACCGGCCGATATGATGCGAAGGCGCTAGGCAACGCTCCAGCCGATAGACGGCTCCCAAATCCGTTTGTTCCCTGACGAATGGCAACTCGGTGCGCGTCGGATCCGCGGGCTCCGGACGCTCGAGTGGGCGATGCAGAATTTCGGACATCTTGCGCCGGAGCGCCTCGAGGACGTCTGCGCGGTTTCCGGACACGACCGGCTCGCCTTGCGGATCGCCCGGCACAGGAGCCGCAGCAGCCGTGGGCAGCGGTAAGCTGAGCTGCTGGAGCTTTCGACTGAATTGCACGAGCGACTCGATGCGGGGACGCTCGCAAACTAACCCCGGTCAACGCCACAGATCCAGTATTTCTTCGCCGTTTTCAGGGTAAGGTCGAAACTCCGGTCAGGGTGCTACCACCGGAAACCACCAGGATTCGGCCGAATCGCGGGTCGCCGAGCACCGACCCGATGGGACCGGAGTCGATGAACAATCGAGCCTCGACACTGCCCGTCGGTTTGACCGCCCAAATCTCGTTGTGCAGAGATGCAACCAAATAGGCGCGGCCGGCCACCACCGCAACTTGCGGACCGAGCTCCGTCTTCAGCCCAAAACGGCTGAAGGGCACTCCTTCAGAATCCAGCCATGTCACATCGCTGTGCAAGCCGATCACCGCGATATTTCCGGAGCCAACTGCGGCAGCTCTGGCGGGCCCAAAGCCCCAACGCTCATTCCCGGAGCGATCCAATGCGATCAGCGCCTGCTCCGCCAGCCCGTAAAGTGACCCATCTTCGGCCTGCCACAATTTTCGATCCAGCGCTAGAGACAGCGGAATTTTCCTAGCCTGTCCGCTCCAGCCGAAACTTAAAAGCTCGCCGGAGCGCGTTCCCACGACAATACGACCGCCGTCGCTCACCAATGGGCCAGCGCTCACCGAATCCCCGATGTCTTTTCGCCATATCGGGACCGCAGTCGCCGAAACGGCGTAGAGGTGCTGCTCGCTTTCGGTGAAATACAAGCTACCGAAAGCGCCGACCACCACACTGCTCACCACCGCAAAGGGCAGCCGGAACTCCCAGCGCAGCGTGCCGACTGGGTCCACCGCGTACACTCGCCCCGCAGT